>NZ_JACOOP010000024.1:0-55274 GCF_014287725.1 Clostridium sp. NSJ-49
AGAAATGGTATATTATTGCATGAAAAGAAAATAGCGTAAAGGTATATTTTTACAGAGAATAGGAGGCTTATAACCTCCTATTTGTCGTGTCAAAAAACTTGTTCATTTAGAAATAATTTCATATAAATATATGAATAAAAAATAAAAAGACCGTCTACTGAAATGATTTTAAAAATCATTTCAGAGACAGCCCCTTTTTCTATTCTATAGAGAGAAATTCTTTATAAAAATTAAATTTTGCTTTTAGTAATTTATCAGAGTATCTACCATTTCTAGGGGTAAGGTCTTTGTATTTATTCAATAATAATTCAGCTCTTTTCTTTTTGGCTGAAATGATTAAGTAAGGATAAATATCTGAAATGAGATTTAATGCTGCATTATATTTAATAGTATAAGTATAGCAATTTTGATGTTTCTCAGGGTTATAATTCTTTTTATTTATAATAGTGCCTTTTCCTACGATTAATTTAATCCACTTTAATAGTTCTAAAGTAGTAGAAGCTATGGATACACAAGGAGAAGGATATTCATTTGAATGAAATTTTTGAAGCATTATGCACTTTCACCATCAATAATTCCTGCTATATATACTTTTTCTATTTCGGTCATAATACACCTTCAAAATAGAGCTTATATGAAAAGTATAACCAATATTAATAAAAATTATGGATATATAATATGGCTTGTCTCTACCGTGAAACCCACTAAGATCTAAATTGATTTTAATGGGTTATTTATATTGTTTTGAGATTTAGATATAGTAATATATAATTAAAGGATAAAGCTAATAAGGAAGTATGAAAAACTTATGAAGAAACGTGAAATAAAGTATCCAATAGAATTAGTAGTTTCATTATTGTGTGATAAATGGAAATTTATAATCTTGTGTAAGTTAAGAAAAGGTACAAAGAGGTTTGGTGAACTTCAAAATGAAATTGGTAATATAAGTGCAAAAGTTTTAACATCACAATTAAAAGAATTAGAAAGAAATAGATTTATAAAAAGAGAAGTTTACTCAGAAGAAGTACCAATAAAAGTAGAATATTCGCTAACAGAATTAGGTCAAAGCTTATATCCAATAATGAAATCTATGTTTGATTGGGGAATGAAAAATAAAGATAAATTTACAGAAGAATATAATATTATTATTGATGAAAACTTGAAATTTTCAAAGTAATAAGAAATTAATCCGTATCATTAAAAGTTTTATACGGATTAAATTTTAAGCTAAGAATATTTCAGGACTTTTTTCATTGTGAGCAAAATTAGTAATAAGCATATTCTGCATATTTTTATAAGGTTCTGAATTCATTACTTTAGCAGTTAATGGACATCTCTTAACACAGCTATTGCACTTTATACATTTAGAAATATCAATAGTTCTGCAGTCTGAAAAGTCTATAGCACTAGTTGGACAGTGCTTTGCACATATACCACAAGTAACACATTTTTCATTAGTTTCAGGAGCAAATGGCATAGGTGGAATATTCTTTTCTACATATGGTATGCTTCCAGGTAGGGTTAAAGAATTTAAATCTGATAATGAATTAATTTCTTTTAATCTTTTTATAATTTCACATCCAAAATCGGAAGCAGTTTTTAAATCTTCAGCATGTGGTCTTCCAGTAGCTAATTTACTTGTTGATGAATGTTCTGTAATAAAGGTAGCTGCACCTAATCCTATAAATCCCTTTGAGGTAAAAATATCATATTGTTCTAATAAGGCATCTTCATAATCTCTGTTACCATAAGTAGTTATAAACACCCCTAGTGTATTGTTAGCAGTAATCGTATCTATATAATTATGTAGTAATCTTGGAAATCTTCCAGCATAAGTTGGCATACCTATTATAACTAAATCATTACTGGAAAAAGTTATGCTATTAGTTCTGTTTTGTGGTAATGTTATATCAAATTCCTCATAGTTTGAATCAATAGATTCAGCTATAGCTTTAACAATTTTTTTAGTTCCACTAGTAGGACTAAAATATAATATTTTTAAATTTTTATCCATATAAATCATTCTTTCTATTTTGATAAAGTTACTATATCAAATAGGTGGAATATTAACAATAATGCACTTTTCAGTAAGTTACTTACTAAAAGGTAAGTAAGCTATTAGTCAATTTTTTTAATGTTTCTTCAGATAATTACTATATATAGCCATTACAAAATAAACTTACAATGAATGTAAAAGTAAGTTATAATAAAAGCCAATTATTTAGTTATTTACAAAAATGAATAAATTATTAGAATAAGGATAAAGTATTGACAAATAAATTCAAAATATATAACTATTATAGTATCTAAAAACATGGGAGGATGCTCATAGAGATGAAGATAGCAGTATGTGAGGATAAAGCTAAAGAAATTGATTTTCTTAATATTAAAATTAAAAAATGGGCAAAAGAAAAAAATATTGACATATCAATTGATAACTTTACAACAGCAGAATTATTTTTGTTTGAATGGTCTGATTATGATAAATATGACATAATATTTTTAGATATAAAATTAAGTAAGATGTCAGGAATCGAGTTATCAAATATAATAAGAGAAAAAAATAATAAGGTTGATATTGTATTCGTAACAGGATTTTTTAAATATGCATTACACGGATATAGAGTTGGTGCATTACAATATCTAATAAAGCCTATAGAAAGTTCTGATTTATATTTCTGTTTGGACAAGTCCCTAAATAGAATAACTAATGAATTTAAAGAATCTATACTTATTTTAGAGACAACTAAAAAACTATTAAATTAGATTATAATGATATAAATTATTGTATAATGTTCTCACCTTATATAGATATTCATACAAATTCAGAGAAAATAACATTAAGAAAGAAAATAAGTGAAATAGAAAAGATATTACCTAGTGAATATTTTATAAGATGCCATAGATCGTACATAGTAAATGTAAAGTACATAAAGGCAATAATAAAAAATAACGTATTGCTAGTAAGTGGTTTAAAAATACCAATAAGTAGAGGAAAGTATAAAGAGGTAAATGACGCTTTTATAAATTATATATGTCAATAAAGCTTGAGGTAATTATATGATTGATTTGTTTGTAATGGAAGTAATTGGTGACTTTATAAATGTTCTTATTATGATGTATTTTTTTAATAGGGTTATGCCACCTAAAAATAAAAGATATGGTCAAGTATGTACAATAATTATGATAATTATTTATACATTAATACCATCCAATTACACCAATAACGTAATTTTTAATATACACGGAAATGGAATATTTTTATTTATTTTTGGTTATTATATTTTACTATTAATATACCCTATTCTATTTAGGAAAGGGAGAATGGCAGAAAAATTTTTTTTATCATCAGTTTATATTACTATTATGTTAATAATTTCTTTTATAGTATTAATAGCAGTTGCAGAAATATTCAATACAACTATAGCTGAAATAGCTTTTTACGCTAATTATAAGAAAAGTATAGCAATATTTATTAATAGATTTATTCAATTTATATGTATTAGTATATTGTCAAATAATATAGGTTTTATAAAATATATAAAAAATAAAACTTTATATGTAGGAGGAACTATTTTAGTTTTTCACCATATATTAATATTTATAAAGGAAAGAGACTTAGTTGAAAGATTAGATAGAATAAATATAAATATTATAATAATCGTGTTTAGTTTATGTATAATTCAAATATTATTAATATATGTTTTAAATACATTCTCAAAAGAAACTGAGGAGAAGTTTTTGCTAAAAATGGAATTGGATCGTAAGATACATGATGAAGAAATTATAAATATGTATACAAGAATGATAAGATGGAAGCATGATGCTAGAAATCATATAAGTATGATTTTAGGATTATTAGAAGCAGGTACAAAGGAAGAAGTTATTTCATATATAAATGAAATAACTAGTAATATTACTAAGCTTGATAAAAATATGTATTCAAATAATATAGCTATAAATTCTATATTAATGAGTAAAATGAAAATGGCAGAAGAAAAAAATATAAAGGTAAATTTAAATCTGAAAATAGATTCAGAAATAAAAATTTCTAATGTAGATATATGTATTATTATGGGAAATATGCTAGATAATTCTATAGAAGCTTGTAATGTTATTGAGGGAGATAAATTTATAGATTTAAAAATAGCTTCTGAAATGAATAGATTAGTAGTTAAGATAAGTAATAATACTAATGGATATGTCAATGAAGTAAATGGTAGATTCTTAACTACGAAGCATAGTAATATGAATGGTATTGGTCTAATTCAAATTGATAAAGTTGTTAAAAAATATAATGGATATATTAATAGAAAACATGAAAATAATATATTTACTACATATCTAATGGTTTAATATAAAATTTAATTATAACATATTAAGGGATACTGATTTTAAACAGTATCCTTTTATTTTCTTATAGTTAAATTATTTAATAATACAATTTAGATACAAAAAGAGTAATTTAGTGACAAACTGAAAATAAATTAAAATAAATGAAGTAAAATAAATGAATTAAAACAATTAATATGACAATATTTTATATGAAAAATTAATGAATAGAAAACATATAAGTTTATTTGATATATTAATTAAAATATTAATCTAAATTAAAGTAGATTTAACAGTGAGAGGTTCTAATGTATGCGATATTAAAAATGTTAATTATATTTATTTTATTAAATATTTTCATGCCTATAAAATCAGTTAGAGCAATATTAAATGAGGCGAAATTTGAAAATATATCTATTGATGAAGGGCTTTCAAATGAAAATGTAACTTCAATATTTCAAGATAGTAGAGGTTATATGTGGATAGGAACAAAAGATGGGCTTAATAGATATGATGGGCAAATAATAAAAATATATAACTGTAATGCTAAGAATGAAAATACTTTGAGCTCCACTTACATAATGGATATAGAAGAAGATATTTATGGGAATATATGGATAGCTACTGATAATGGATTGGATTTTTTGATGGCTGATACAGGTGTCATTGTAAGAATGAAGGATAGAAAAGATAAGTATAACTTAGGGGAGTTAAGTATAACATCACTAATAAAGAGTAAATATGACGAAAATATTATGTGGGTAGGAACGGAAAATGGCTTAATGAAAATAGATGTTAGAAATAACTCAATTCAAGCTTTTTATCATGACCCAAATGATTTAAACTCATTAACAAATTCATCAATAACTTGTTTAGAAGAGGGGGAGAATATTTTATGGGTTGGAACTAAACAAGGGTTAAATATAATAGATAAAGATTTAAAAGTAAAAAGTAATAGAAGTAATAGTAGTAAAGATAAATTATTTATTTCAAATATGAGTATGGATAAAGATGGTAATTTATGGTTATCTACAAAAGAAGGTATTTTTATTTATAATCTAAAAGAAGAGAGAAGAGATTATATATATATAATTGATAGTGATAGTATTAAAGAATACAATATCACTAAAAATGCTATAAATAACATTTATGAATTTGGTGGTAAGAAGGTTAAATTCTACAATAACTATATTTTTAATGATAGTAATAATAACATATGGATATCTACTAGTAATGGTGTGATAAGATATTCAAGTGAGAACGAGAAATTTGATATATTAAAAAAAGATGAAATATCTAAAAATTCAATTAGTAGTAATATTATAACCTGCATTTATGAAGATTTTAATGGTACAATATGGATTGGAACGGATAAGGGAGTTAACATATTAAATGAAAATATTATATTTAAAAGTGTCAATAAATATGATAACAATGCAGTAGCTATGTTAAGGCACAATGATTATATATGGGTAGGTACTAAATTTCATGGTATATATATCTATGATTATAAGACTAGCGAACTAGTAAATATTTTATATGAAGAAGAAAATTTTAATTTAAAGGATAGATATATAAGATCTATGTTTGAAATTAATAATAAATATATTGTTGTTGTTACCAATAAAGAGTTAATATACTTTGATACCGATGAAAATTCTTATAGTGAAATACTTATTGGAGATGATTATTATTCAGAATTGAGCTATATGTATAGTGATTGGGAGGATATCTGGATAGCAACAACAACGGATTTTTACTCTTACAATATAAGTTCTGGAGAAAAGATATATTATAGCGAAAATATAAAAGAGTTTGGGATAAATCCAGGAAACATAAAATATATACTTCAAGATAATAAAGATGAAGATATTATTTGGTTAGGTGGAGTTAATATTGGGTTAATAAAATACCATAAAAAAAATGGTGTTATGGACAAATATGTAAGAGAAACTTTAAATGAGAATTCGTTAATAAATGATTATATAAATTGTATGGTATTTGACTCTAGTGATAACTTATGGATAGGCACCAATATAGGATTAAGCAAATTTAATTTAAAAACAAATGAATTTACTTCGTATACTACAGCTGAAGGATTAACTAATAACTTTATTAACTCTATTTTAGTTGATGATAATGGTGATATTTGGATAAGTACTAATAAAGGATTAAATAAATTTGATATAGAAGAAGAAGTTTTTACAAATTTCATAAAAATGGATGGTTTACATGGATATCAATTCAATTTAAAGTCAAGTTTAAAACTTGACTGTGGATATATAATGTTTGCTAGTACAGAAGGAATTACATATTTTAATCCAAGTGAGTTAAAAGAGTATAAAACATATAATAATGAAGTTATAATTGGAGATATATATGTTGGTAAAAATAAAGTTGTATATGATGGAGATGAATTAATTTTAGAGCATAATTACAAAAATTTATACATTAGTTATTTTTTACCAAACTACGAAAGGATAAATAGTATAACTTATGAATATATGCTTGAAGGGTTCGATTCAGATTGGATATATATTGATTCACGAAATCAGTTAGATTTTAAATATCTAGAATCAGGAAATTATACTTTAAAAATACGAGCTAGAGATGGACAAGGTGAAAAGACAAAGGAAACAAGTATTAAAATAAGAGTAAAAAATCCAATATGGAAAACCCAGTTAGCGTATATGATATATATATCTATAGTAATAGCATTGTTCATTTATATATTTAATTATGTTAAGATACTACGTCATTTGGTTAATCAAAAAACTATTAAGTTAAATAAACAATTAGAACAAAATAAAATATTAAGCCAGAAAATAATAGATAATGAAAAATTCAAAAATAATTATTTTATTAATTTATCTCATGAACTAAGAACACCAATAAATGTGATAAATTCAACAGTTCAATTGATAAATTCAATAAATGTAAATAAGGGTATAACATATGAAAAACTTAATCAATACATGGAGATAATAGGGAAAAATTGCAATAATTTATTGGAAATTATAAATGATATTATAGATAGTTCTAAGATAGAAACCGGAAAGTATAAAATTAATAAGAAAAACTATGATATAGTATATATAGTTGAAGAGACTGCACTGAACATGAGAAAATTTATAGAAGATAAAGGGATATCTCTTATAATTGATCCAGAAATTGAGGAAAAAATTATTTCTTGCGATGAAACTGAAATAGAAAGATACATAATTAATTTATTAGGAAATGCAGTAAAATTTACTCAAGAAGGCGGAGAGATTAGAGTATATATTAAAGAGGTTGAAAATAATATTGAGATAACTATAGAAGATACTGGAATAGGAATATCAAAAGAGGATCAAGAATTTATATTTAAAAGATTTGAACAAGTAGAAGGTACAAAAGTTACAAAAGTAAGTAGCAGTGGAATTGGACTTACTCTTGTTAAATATATAATAGAGCTTCATGGTGGATATATTAGACTTGAAAGTGAGATTAATAAAGGCAGTAGATTTACTATAGGGCTTCCAGACATAGTAGAAAAATTAGAAGATAACTAAAGAAAAATAAGCATTAGGAAATATTAAGAAAAATGTTGTAGAAATTACAGATAGATTAAAATGAGAGGCAGATTTATCTACGATTAGACAAAGTAATTGTTAGTGAAGATGCAACTAATGATATTGAAGAATTAGATGGAATTTACTAAATAGAACCGTACAGAGTTTTCTGTATGGTTCTATTTGGTATTAAAAGAAAAATATTTAATATTTAGATTGATAAGTAACAGATTAGGTTTAATAAAATAATTATTTAGGATATAATATAGCTAGAATATATAGGAAAAGGAGTAAGTTATATGGGTATTAAGATAGTAACAGATAGTACATCATATATACCTCAAGAGTATATTAAAAAATATGATATAAAAATAGTTTCTTTAAATGTTGTTATGAATGGAGATAGTAGAAGAGAAGTTGATATAGATAATAAATATTTTTATAAAGAAATGAATGAATCTAAAGAGATTCCAAAATCATCTCAACCTATCCCACAAGAAATGTTAGAAATTTTTAAAGGTATAGTAGAAGAGGGAGACTCTGTAGTTGGTATATTTTTGTCATCGAAAATGAGTGGAACATATTCTACTGCAAATATGGTAAAAGAGATGGTATTAGAAGAATATCCTAATGCTAATATACAGATACTTGATTCAAAAACTAACTGCATGCAAATGGGATTTGCTGCTATAGAAGCAGCTAAAGCTTCTAATGAAGGAAAAAGTATGGATGAAGTAATAGCTATAGCAGAATATGTATTTAATAATAGTAGATTCTTATTTACACCAGAAACTTTAGAGTATTTAAAGAAAGGTGGAAGAATAGGGGGAGCGGCTGCTCTATTTGGTAATATACTTCAAATAAAACCCATACTTACAGTAGTTGATGGAGAAACTTCTGTTTTTAAGAAAGTTAGAACTAGAAAGAAAACAATAGAAGAAATTGTAACTACTGTTTTAAATGATATAGAATCAAAAGGATTAGGTGACATTATCGTTCATCACATAAATTGTGAAGAAGAAGGGCTTAAGCTAGCTAAGATTCTAGAAGAAAAATTATGTAGAAAAGTGAGTATACAATCTATTGGACCAGTTATTGGGCTTCACGTAGGGCCAGGAAGTATAGGAATTGCATACTATACTAAAGAATAATAAAATAAATATATAAATTAAATTTAGAAAAAATTACTTTAAAAAAGATTCTCTAACATTTTTGTTAGGGAATCTTTTTAGTTTTGAATTATATATAGAGAATTTATATAAATTAATAATCTTTAGAAGTAAGATTATATAAATCTTACATATTGTAAATATTAATATTGATTGAATTTATTATTAAGGAGACGTATGTATGAATTTTAATATGGATAGGTTTAGATATGAATTTACTAGGAATCAAGCAAGTAATGAAGAAATATATGCAACTATATTAGAAGGGATGAATGTACATGGGTCTAACTTTATAATATTAATGTGTGCAATAATTATTGCTTCTATAGGTTTAAATATGAATTCAGTAGCAGTGATAATAGGAGCTATGCTTATATCACCATTGATGGGATCGATAATAGGTATAGGATATGGCGTTGGTACATACAATACTAAGCTTTTGAAAACAGCATTTAGAGTACTATCTATTTCTATTATTATAAGTGTAGTTACATCTACTGTATATTTTAGTATAACTCCTATAACTACTGCAGGTAGTGAAATTTTAGCTAGAACAAGTCCTACAATATGGGATGTAATAATTGCTTTTGTCGGTGGTGTGGCTGGAATGATAGGTTTGACACGGAATAAGCCAAGTAATGTTATACCAGGAGTTGCTATAGCAACTGCTCTTATGCCACCATTATGTACGGCTGGTTATGGTATAGCAACAAAGCAATTGAATATTTTTTTAGGTGCTGGATATTTATTTTTTATTAATGGATTTTTTATAGCTATATCAACATTTGTAGTTACAAAAGCATTAAAACTTACTACTAAGAGTAATATAGATTATGAAAAAGAAAGTAAAGTAAGAAGATTTATACTTATATCATCTATTATAGTGATGATACCTAGCATGGTTTCTGCAATTTGGATGATTACAAAAACTATAGATGAAAAAGATTTGAATGATTTTATAAGTAATGAGCTAAAAAATCAATATGTATTAAGTAAAAATATAGATTATAAAAATAATATTATTACATTAGTTACAGTTGGAGATAGTATAAATAGTACTGAGTTGAATTTTTTAAATGAAAAAATGGTTGATTATGGATTAAAAAATAAAAAGCTTATACTTAAGCAAGAAGGCATTAATATGTCAAATCTAGAACAGTATATAGATAGTATAAAAAATAATCAAAGGTATATTACGTCCAATAATACGGACACTAATAATAAAGAGAAGATTAATAGAAATGCTATATTTAATGAACTTAAATCTATATATCCAGAAATTAATAAATTATATTTAGGATATATATATGGTGAAAATGACGAAGAAAATAATATAGAAATACTTATAATATATAGCGATGTTGAAGATTTTAGTAAAAATATTGGAAATATTGAAAATTGGTTTAAAACTAGAATTAATTCGAATAATGCCAAAGTTTATATTGAAGGTAAAACTAGTTAGTTTATATTAAATTTTTGTAAATATTATATTTATAAAAATTATAATAGATTATAGGAAATGTATACCTCATAAATTATATAATATGGTTTAATGTAGGCCTCGTGTTATGCGAAGGTCTATTTTATTGAAAATAAATTATAGTATTAAAACTATTATATTAATATGATAAGTTTAAAATTTATCTAAAATTAAACAAAAGAAACAATTTAAAGATTAGTTTGCTTATATTAAGTTTCACTATGAAATAATTGTAATAATAGGGAATTTAGAATTAGTAATCACTAAAGTGGGGAGGTATTAAATGTATTTGTTGAATCAATTTTGGGCACCAAGAAAGGTATATAATCCTTGTGGAATGTTTACATATGGGCATATAGTATTACTACTAATAGCTATGCTTATATTAAGCATTTTACTATTAAATTCAAGGAAAATAACTAAATCACAAATTAAAAATCTAACAAAAGTATTATCGGTATTTATCACAATATTAGAAGCGATTAAAATTTATTTTAATTTTTACCATGGATATACTTGGATAAATGCGTGGTTTCCTATGTCATATTGTTCTTTATTTATATATGCATTATGGCTAAGTGGATATGGAAAAGGAAAGTACAAAAAGATGGGAGAAGTTTTTATTGCAGGAGTAGCTATAGTAGCAAGTGGGACATATTTATTAATACCTTCTACGTCATTGACAATGTATCCTATGTGGCATTACTTATGCATGTATAGTATGTTATTTCATACTTTAATGGTTTATATGGGAATATTATATCTTTGGAAAAAAGAAATAAAATTAGATATAAAAGGGTATAGAATGTATTCTATATTTTTCTTAGCTTTTTCAACTATAGCAATTATATTAAATAATGTTTTTAAAAGTAATTTGATGTTTCTAAAAAAGCCATCTACTATTCCAGTTCCTTTACTTCATACATTATATAATAATACTAAGTGGGGATATACTTTTTTAGTTTTTAGTGTATATCTGTTTATACCTTATGGTGTAACAAGTTATTTAAGCAGAGCTATAAAAAAGGCTAAATTAAATAGACAGAATGACTGTGATAAAGAAGTGATTAAATTAAGTTAATAGTAAAAAACAGTTTAGTTGCACACTCAATATTATGATGATATATTAGTATAGTTATGCAAAAAAAGATAATTGTAAAAAATTTGAAAGTTGATAAAGGGGCAACAAGAATAAAGCTAAGAACTTTCTTGAAAAAGTATGCAAAGATATAGATAAACAAAAGAGGAGGAGAAGTATGTCTAAGGAAAATGATGTATTAGGGACAGAATCTATAGGGAAATTATTAATAAAGTATTCAATACCAGCTATTATTGGTATGATGGTAAATGCTCTTTATAATGTTGTTGATAGAATGTTTATAGGAAATATACCAGGGGTTGGACCAATGGCTATAACAGGGCTAGGTGTTACATTACCAATAATGACTATACTAGTTGCTTTTGGTACCCTTATAGGAGTAGGGGCAACTACTAAGGTTTCAATAAAGTTAGGTGAAGGAAAAAGAGATGATGCAGAAAAAATTATAGGAAATTCTTTCACATTAACGATAATACTTAGTATTATAATCACATTATTTGGATTGTTGTTTTTAAATAATATATTAACTATATTTGGTGCAAGTGAAAATACTATTGTATATGCAAGAGATTATATGATTGTAATTTTAGCAGGTACAATATTCAATATGTTTTCAAGTATATTTGGTAACATAGTAAGAGGTGATGGTAACCCTAAGCTTTCAGCTATTATTATGTCAGTAGGATGTATTACTAATATAATATTAGATGCGGTATTTATATTTGTATTTAATATGGGAATACAAGGAGCTGCAATTGCAACTGTAATAGCGCAAGCAATTTCAACAGTATTAGGAATGATTTATTACTTAGGTGGTAAATCTAATGTAAGGTTTAAAAAAGAAAATTTAAAATTATATAAAGCTAGTGTTGCTGGAATTTTAATAATTGGAGTATCTCCTTTTGCAATGCAATTAGCAACTAGTGTAGTTCAACTTATATATAATTTCTCATTAAAAACATATGGTGGGGATTTAGCGATAGGAGCTATGGCAACTGTAAACTCAATAAGCATGATATTCGTAATGCCAGCTTTCGGATTTGTACAAGCTATGCAACCTATAGTTGGATATAACTATGGAGCTAAGAGATATGATAGAGCTAGAAAAACATTAAAAATAAGTTTAATTGCTGCTACGTTTGTATTTGTAATGGGATTTTTATTAACTCAATTTGCACCAGAAATGTTAGTAGGAGTATTTAATAAAGCCCCTGAATTAATGGGATTAACAATAAATGGACTAAGAAAATATACGCTTGCAATGCCAGTTATAGGTATATCAATAGTTGGAACTTATTATATCCAATCAACAGGAAAAGCAAAGATGTCTATGCTGTTAAGTTTATTAAGACAAGTAATAATCTTAATACCTTTAATTACAATATTGCCTAGATTCTTTGGAGTAAATGGTGCTTGGTTTGCACAGCCTATTGCTGATATTATAGCAGCAGTTGCAACTGGAGTAGTTTTATTTAACGAAGTTAGAAAATATTCCAAAATTAAAGACGATGAACTAAGTGAAGAAGTAAAAATTGCATAATAAAAATCGACTACATCAAAGTTAAGTCAATTTTGATGTAGTCTTTTTGCAATAACCTTTAACTATAAAATATTAACAAATAATATAAGTGGATAAGAAAAAATAAGACTGATATAATATTGCAGAGAATGTTTATTTAAAGGAGTCACCAGATGAAATTTTATTTAGCACCAATGGAAGGTATAACAGTACATATATATAGAAACTCATTTGAAAAGTATTTTGGAGGTATTGATAAGTACTTTACTCCATTTATAGTTCCTAATAATAGTAAGAGTTTAAAGACAAAGGAATTGAGAGATCTTTTACCTGAAAATAATAGAGGATTAAATATAGTACCTCAAATACTTACCAATGACGCAGAAGGTTTTATTACTACAGCTAGAAAGTTACAGCAATTAGGATATGATGAAATTAATTTAAATTTAGGTTGTCCAGCAGGTACAGTTGTAGGAAAAAATAGAGGTTCAGGATTTTTAGCATTAAAGGATGATCTTGATAGATTTTTAGATGAAATATATAAAATAGATGATATGAAGATTTCTATAAAAACTAGACTTGGTAAGAATTCGCCAGATGAATTTTATGATATTATAAATATTTATAATAAATATCCTTTAGAAGAGCTTATAGTACATGCAAGAACAAGGGATGATTTTTATGGAAATAAGCCAAACTTTGAGGTGTTTAAACACGGTGTTGACGTAAGTAAAGCACCTATATGTTACAATGGGGATATTTTTAAAGTAGAAGACTATGATAAATTTGTAAAAGATTTTCCAAATGTAAATAATATAATGATTGGAAGAGGTTTACTAGCAAATCCAGGCTTAGTTAATGAGATAAAAGGAATGGCCGGTGTTGACAAAAAGATATTAAAAGAGTTTCATGATGAAGTATTCAATACATATAGAGAGGTATTCCAAGAAGATAAAAATGCTATGTATAGAATGAAGGAAGTATGGGGATATATGATTTATATGTTCTCAGATAATAAAAAATATGCTAAGAAGATTAAAAAAGCTCAAAAAGTATCAGATTATAATCATGCAGTTGAAAGTTTATTTGCAGAACAAGAAATAGTAAATGGAGCTGGATTCTTTAGGGATTAATATTAATCAGAAAAACCGAGTTAGTATAATTAGTGAATATATACCTAACTTGGTTCTTTTTTATTTAGGAATTTTAATTACTTTTTCTTAGAACAACTTTTGGGAAGTATAATTTATTTAATAATTCTATTATAATAAATTATGTTTTACTAATAATATTAAAATTGGAGTTAAGATATATGGATAATAAAATAAATATCTCGAAAATATCAGGTTACGATAAGTTTAAATGTATTGCAGATAAATGTAAATTTACATGTTGTGAGGGTTGGGATATTTCAATAGATTCAACTACTTATGATAAGTGGAGGAGTATAAATGATAAAAATCTTTTTAGCAATGTTAAAATAAACAAATGCAGAGGTCAAAAAGACTATTTAATAGATAAAGAAACTAATGAAGTATGTCCATTTCTAGATAATAGAGGATTATGCAACATAGTGAAAAATAATGGCGATGAGTATTTATCTTTAACATGTCGCACTTTCCCAAGAATATATAATGAGTTTGAAAATATAACGGAGATATCATTATCATGTTCATGTCCAGAAGTGGTTGAAATTATTAATAATATTCCTGGAGAAATAGACATGGTTACTGAAAGTGATATTGAAGTAACTGAAGAATTATTAGAGCTTAAAATTAGAAAAAATATTATTAATATAATAAATAAAGAAAATATATCATTAGATAAGAAACTTATTATAAGTTTTCAAATGTTATTAAATATTTTAGATAATGAAGAAATTACAGAAGATATACTGCTAAATGAGTTTAAAAGATTTGAAGATAATAAATATATAAATGAGCTTGTAAGTATTTATAAGCAAATAAATTTAAATAAATATGAATCAATTGAAGAGCTAAATAATTTATTTTTAGATATTATAGAAAATTATAAAGATGTTTCAGGATTGGAAGTTCTTTTAAGAGATATTTCTGATTATGCAGAAGAAGTTGATTTAGAAGAGGTTACTGAGAATTGGAGTAAATTTAAAAAGAAGTTTGAGGAACATAATAGAATAATAAAGAATTGTATAATTGCTAAGGTGTTAAGTAGTTGTATTAGTGATGATGTTGAAGAATTAGCACTTTCTCTTGAAATGATAATAATAGAATATTTATTAGTTAGATATGCTGTATTTTTAAAATATTCTATAACAGAAGGTAATGATATAAATACTAGTGATATTAAAGATTACATTGTATGTTTTTCAAGAGTTATAGGAAATAATTCTGATTCAGTTATAGAGTTTTTTGAAGAGGGATTTGGTGATCCTATTTTAGAAATTGGATATTTATGTTTAATAAGTTTATTTTAAAAATAAGGCAGTATCTAAATTTTTAGATACTGCTATTTTAGTATTTAGATATTTATGTTTGCTTATATTTAAGTGGTGATACGCCAACATGCTTTTTAAATAACTTACTAAAGTAATAGTAATCTTTATATCCTACTTTTTCAGCTACTTCCGAAAGCTTTATATCATCATTTTTAAGGAGAGATTTAGCTTCTGTTATACGTTTTTTAGTTATATATTCTACTAGGCTTTCACCAATAATTTTCTTAAATGTAGAACTCAAATGACAGCTATTAATATAAAAATGAGATGATAAGTAATCTAAGTTTATATTATCAGAATAATAATTTTGGTCTATATATTCTTTAACTTTTATTATAGTTTTTGATGATATTGAATTTTTAGTATTCCTAGTTGTAGACTTTTCTTTTGATAATCTGTCATAACAATTATAACAATAGCTTTTAATAGAATTTAAATCTTTACTAGTATATAATAAATTAGTTATAAGATGGTCAAGATTTATTGGAGATAAATATTCACCATTACCTTCTAAAAAGACATCTTCTATAGATGATAAAAAACAATTCACTAATAATTTAAGAGCATATATGTCTTTAATATCACTGACTTTATCTATATAAAATTCAAAAGTATTTACTAAATTATTTGATGTGTTAGAACGAGCTAATAGCTCAAAGTCAAGCTTAAGGGTATTTGGAAGTGTACAAGCTTTATATTTGATATCATTAAAAGTAAATATTGAAAATTTATCAAAAAAAATCTTAGCAGGAAATAGTGTAATACATTCAAAGAAAGAATCTTTTAATTTTTTTATATCTTTGGAGTCTTTATTAAAATAGCAATATGATAATATTTTGTTTTCAATAAGAGAGTTAAATCTAGCTTTTATATTATCCGAATATATGCAGTTAACAAGTAATATTTTATTTTTTTTAGAAAGACCATATATAACATCAAAAGTTTCAAAATTTTTTTCTAAAAAGCTATATAGTTTGTTTAGATAAGATTCATGAAATAATTCTACTGATATAAAAATATAGTTATTATCAGTGATAGTAAGTGGAGAATTTTTTATGTCTAGATCATTATAAATAGAATCTACTATATATTGATATTTGGATTTTTCCTCTAATTCATGGATAGCCACTAAATTCTGATCTGACTTTTCTATTAATGATATACACTTTTCTATAGCATTATATAGATCAGATTTTTTTACAGGTTTAAGTAAATACTCGACGGTGTTATATTTAATAGCTTGTCTAGCATATTCGAACTTTTCAAAACCGGAAAGAAATATTATGTTAGTTTTATATAATTCAGATCTTAAGGTTTGAAGAAGTTCAATACCTGTAATCTTAGGCATATGTATATCAATTATTGCAATATCAATAGAATTGGTTCTAATAATTTCTAGTGCTTCTAATCCATCAGAAGCCTCATAAATATTGTTAAATTTAAATGTACTATCTTTTAAGTATTTTAAAAGCTTTGCTCTAATAAGATATTCATCATCAACTAAAAGTATATTCATCGCTGTATACCTCCTTTTTTATTGCTGGTATTACTATAGTAATAGTAGTTCCAATGTTTTTTTGACTTTTTATATTAAAAATACAGTTATTATGATAAAACAACTTTAAACGCTCTATGGTATTTTTTACGGCAAATCCACCTTTTGCCGAAGAGGAGATGTTACCAGTAATTACTTTTTGTAATTCATCTTCTGTCATTCCTATACCAGTATCCTTGATAGTAATTTTAAGTTCCTTATTAAAAGATTCAATACAAATAATTACTTTGCCTGTATCATCATAATTTTTTAGGCCGTGATATATGGCATTTTCTACTAAAGGTTGAATTAAAAGTTTTGGACAAGAGAACTGTTCTAAGTTATAATCACTAAGTATTTCATAATCAAAAACATCATAGTATCGTAACTTCATGATTTTTAAGTAACTTTCTGTTAGAGAAAGCTCGTCCTTTATTGAAATAATGTTATTCCCTTTGCTTAATGCCCCTCGATAGAAAGTAGAAAGGTTTAAAATCATATCTACAGCTTCATCATTCCTTTCAAGTTCAACTAAAGCTGAAATATTTTCTAGTGAATTATATAAAAAGTGTGGTTTTATTTGTAATTGAATTAATTCAAATTCAAATTCTTTCTTTTTTATTTGTTCAAGGGTTATTGTATCTAGCAGGTTTTTTATGTAAAATATTAGATCATTAAATTTTTTTGAAAGTAATCCTATTTCATCATCAGATAAAATATCTATCTCTGTTGACCAATTGCCTTTTTCAACTTGATTTATAGCTAAAGATAAGTTGTTAATTGGCTGTATAATTGATTTAGCAATAGTCTTAGAAAGAACATAAGATAATAATAAAGCTATTAAGGATAAAATAATTAGAGATAAAATAAGTGCTTCTTTATTTTTAATTAAATCTTTTAAGTATATATCAGCAACTATGTTCCAATCTAAGTTACTATGATATAGCATAAGAGTTAATTTATCCTCTTTTCTATTTTCTATTATTTTTATAGGATCATTTGAAGTAGCAAATTCTAAATTTTTTCTAAGTTTAAAAATGTTATCAGAAACTTCATTTTGATTAGAAGATGAAGTAATTACTCCATCGTTATTAATGAGAAAAAAATTAATGAATTTATTATATTTAGTGTTAGTATAATTTGCTGACAAAGTACTTTCATCAACAAAGACTTCTAAGTAACCAATTAGTTTTCCGGTATTCATATTAAATATCTGTTTTATTGTATATAGATAAGGATTTCCTGCTATGTTTGAAATTCCACCATACCATTTATTAAACTCCATATTATAATTAGCAAAGCTAATAAGTTTACTGTTTGTCTGAAAAGTAAAGTTATTTGTAGAGTGTAGTATGACTCCAGATATAACAGATTCTTTATACATACTATTATCTATAGCTCTTTGAACTTTTAACACATCTTTAGGGGTAGGATAAATGTTGTTTACACTGGAATTAGTTAGTATATTTTGAACATCTGAATCAATAATAATTCCAGTTGAACTTGATTCAGCAGAATTTAAGACCAAGTCAGTTTGATTCGCTATAAGTTCTAATGTATCTAACTCTCTAGAGATAGAGGTATTTTTTATATTATTGTAAGTAATGAAATATGCAATAAAAATAAGTAGTAAGATAATTGATAAAGTTACTAAGAATGAGAAATAGAACACTTTATCTTTAATAGATTTAAAGTTAAAAAAATTAATATCCATAAAATATACTCCAAATAAATTCTAAAGAAAATACAATGTACATCAAAGAAAATACATTTTGTACCAACAATGTAAATGTTAACATAGAATTAGAAAAAATGAAAGATGGGGGAGAGGATTTTATGAGAAAAAAAATTATAGGATTACTTCTAGCAACAATGACTATGACTTCATTAGTTGGTTGTGGAAGTAGCAGTGCAAACAGTACAACTGAAGAGGGAGGAACAATAACTATAAAGATGCTATCTAGATATAGTAGTGACCAAGGGCCAGATGATATAACTATTAACAAAAGAATTGAAGAATTTATGGCTGAAAATACTAATATCATTGTTGAGCATGAAGCTATAGGTGATGAATCAACATACAATAATATGTTTAAGACATCAATAGCAACAGGGGATGCACCAGATGTATTTGTAAATTATGGAGGAACACAATTTAAAGAATATGTTGAAAGTGGATTATTTTATGATTTAAGTAAAGTTGCTGAAGAAGATACTGTATGGGGAGACAAGTATATAGAAAGTATGTTGGATGCTTGGAAGTATGAAGGCGTAGAAGGATATTATGGGGTTCCATTTTCATGTTTTGCTACAGGACTTTATTATAATAAAGAATTATTTGAAGAAAATGGATTAGAACCACCTACAACTATAGAAGAATTTGAAAAAGTATGTGATGAATTCTTAGCAAAGGGAATTACACCATTTGCTTTAGGTGATAAAGATAATTTTAGAGGAGCTCACCTTTTAGCTAATTTAGTTTTAAAGAGAGATGGATTTGATTATACAAAATCAATTATAGATGGTGAAACTAAATGGAATGATACAGCTATGAAGGAAGTATTTGAATTAATGAATTCATGGAGAGAAAAAGGGTATTTAGGAGAAAATATAACTACTCTAGATTCAAGTGGAGAACAATCTTTATTTTTAAATGGAGATACTCCAATGCATTTAAATGGTTCTTGGTTCATGAATCAAGTAAATGATTCTGATAATCCAGAAAGAGTTGGATTTATAGCATTCCCTTACTTTGAAAAATATCCAGAAAATAAGAATAATTGGCACTCAGGTACTTCAGAAGGATTTAGTTTATCTGCTACTAACGGGGAAGAAAGATTACAAGCTTCAATAAAGTTATTAAAGTATTTAACTGATGAAGAAGCGTACAATGAGTCTCAAGCTTTATCTAAAGGTGGAATTTATCCAGTAACAACAATGAAAGAAATTGATGATATAACTCCAATAGCTAAAGAATTCCAAGCTGCATTTACAGATGTTAATGAAGCTAAATTAGAGCCAGGTGATTATGCTGCTAAAGCACAATTAAGGGAAGAAATAAGAGATGCTATTCAAGGTATGTTTGCAGGAACTAGTGTAGATGATACTTTAGCTAGAATTCAGAAAGTAACTGATATGGAATAAAAATATTAAATAGAAGTTGTGGTATTTAATATAAGAGCCGCAGAATTTTGCGGCTCACTTTAATTAATACGGGAATTAAAGGAGGTTAAAATAAAATGAAAAATTCAGCTACAGCAGAAGTTGAAATAGATGAAATTGAAATAAGAAGTAAAAAAAGCCTTAATCCAGTACCTAATAATATACGAAAAAAATCTAAGATTAAGAAAATGATAAAAGAAAATATAGTATGCACACTATTTGTGCTACCGGCGGTTGCTATATATACCTTTTTTTATATATCATCAGTAGTTAAGTCATTATACTTATCTTTTGTAAAATGGAATGGTATTCCACTTATTGAAAAGAAATTTGTAGGTTTAGATAACTTTATAAATATATTCAAAGATCCAGCGTTTTATAGTGCATTAAAAAACGTAGGGGTATTTATGCTGGTAAGCTTTTTAGTAATAATGCCATTTGCGTATCTTTTAGCATTGCTAGTTAGTAGTAAATATATAAATGGAAAGAGATTTTTTAAGACAGTATATTTCTTGCCATCAATATTACCAACAGCAGCTACAGGGTTAATGTGGACATTAATATTATATAAATCTGGTGGAGCTCTAAATACACTTTTAATGAAAATAGGAATGGGAGCAGCACAGCAAGACTGGTTAGGTAATCCAAAACTTGCAATTTTAACAGTTGCTTTAGTTAATGCATGGATATTTATAGGATATAATATGCTTATTTTTGTGGCTGGATTAACTAATATTCCAGAAGAATTAATAGAAGCTGCTAAAATCGATGGAGCTAATGGCTTTAAAGAGCAAATACACATAGTTTTACCATTAATGAAAGAAAGCTTTAAGATATTCTCAGTATTAGCGATAGTAGGTTCTTTCAAAGTATTTGATATTATCTTTATTATGACTGGTGGAGGACCAGGGGGAGCTACAGATGTTCCAGTAACATTATTATATGATCAAGCGTTTAAATATAATAACTTTGGATATGGTAGCTCTATAGGGATGTTAATATTAGTGGCATCAATAATTTGTACATTAATATTAAATAAAGTATTTAAAGGTAATGATGATTAGAAAGGAGGAGTAAAATGTTAGAAAATAAAGAAAATAAAATAATAAAAATAGGTATGTACATTTGTGCTATATTCTGGGCTGTACTTAGCATTGCACCATTGATATTTACATTAATGTCATCATTCAAAAGTACTAATGAAATATATGGAGATGCATTTTCACTTCCTAAAAATTTTAGTTTTGCTAATTATGAAGCAGCACTTAGTAAGGCTAATATAGTAACAGCTATATTTAATTCATTTTTCTTAGCTATATCAACTACTATATTAGTAGTAATACTTGCTACACTAGTTGCTTATGTAATAACGAGAACAGGATTTAAACTTAGAAATTTACTTTTAACATATTTTGTAATTGGATTAACTATTCCAATGCATACAACATTAATTCCTATTGCAGATATTATTAATAGATATGGATTTAAAAATCAACTAATACCACTTATCTTTTTATATGCAACGTTTCAATTACCATTTGCTATATTTATGATGTCGGGATATATGAGAGGAATAAGTAAAGAAATAGATGAAGCAGCAATAATAGATGGATGTGGACGATTAAGATTAGTATTTGGAATATTACTTCCGCTTGCTAAACCAGCTGCAGCAACAATATCAATATTTACTTTTATGTCAGTTTATAATGAATTTATATTTGGACTTATGTTCTTAACTGATAAAACTAAATATACCATTTCAGTTGCGCTTATGAGTTTGAACGGAAGATATTCATCTGATAAAGGAGCAATATTTGCAGCTATAAGTATGTTTATAATACCGATAATAATTATATATGTATTATGTCAAAAGCATGTGGAAAAAGGTATTACATCAGGAGCAGTAAAAGGATAAATTATTATATGTTTAAGATTAGAGGAGAATTAATATGGGATATAAGACAAGAAGCAGACAAATACATTTAGATTTTCATACAAGTCCATTAATAGAGGGTATAGGAAAAGATTTTAATAAAGAAGAATTTGGTGAAGTGTTAGAAAAGGCTAGAGTTAATTCTATAACATGCTTTGCTAGATGTCATCATGGATACTTATATTATGATTCAAAGATTAATAAAGAAAGAGTTCATCCACATCTTGCTAATAAGAATTTGTTGAAAGAACAAATAGAAGCTTGTCATGAGAGAGGAATTAATGCGCCAATATATTTACCAGTTCAGTGGGACAAGTTCACTTATGATGAACATCCAGAATGGGTATCTAAAGATATAGATGGTAATATCATAAAAGGTGAAGGTGGAAAGCCTGGATTTTATGAGTTCTTATGTGTAAACAATGAATACAGAACATTTTTAAAGAATCATGTAAGAGAAATATTAGAAATGTTCCCAGAGTGTGATGGGTTATTCTTCGATATAGTTATGGTAGTGCCATGTGCTTGTGAAAATTGTAAGAAGAGTATGGAAGACTTAGGGATTGACTATACAATAAAAGGAGAAAGATTAAAATTCTCTGAAAAGATGCTTACTGAATTTAAGAGAGAAATGAGTCAGTTTGTTAAAGAGATAAATCAAAATGTAACTATATTCTATAATGGATCCCATATAAGCCCTCAACTTAAAGATGGACTAGATAATTATAGTCATATTGAAATTGAGTCATTACCAAGTGGTGGATGGGGATACATGCACTTTCCTACAACTGTTAGATATGCTAGAAATTTAGGTAAAGATTGCTTAGGTATGACAGGAAAATTCCATACTTATTGGGGAGATTTTCACTCATTTAAGAATTTAGCCGCACTTCAATATGAATGTTTCCACATGTTAGCACAAAATACAAAATGCTCTATTGGAGATCAATTAGATCCTAATGGAAAAATATCTAAAGAAGTTTATGATTTAATTGGTAAGGTTTATAGTGAAGTTGAAAAGAAGGAGCCTTGGTGCGAAGATGCAAAAGCAGTTTGTGAAATAGGAGTATTTACTCCGGAAGAATTTATAGACTATAAAGCAGAGAGACCGTTTGGATTAAAACCTTCAATAACTGGAGTAACTAGAATGTTACAAGAAGCTTCGCTTCAATTTGATATTATTGATAGTTCAATGGATTTTAATAAATACAAACTTTTAGTATTGTCAGAAGAAAGAGTTATTGTAAATGATGAATTTAGTTGTAAAATAGAGAGATTTATTCAAAATGGTGGTAAAATAATAGCTGTGTATGAAGGTGGATTAAATGAAGAAAAAACAGAGTTTAATATCCCATCTTTAAAAGTAAAATATGAAGGTAAAGGAGAATTTACTCCAACATTTATAATACCAGAAGGTCAATTAGCTAAAGATTTATATAACACAGAATATGTTATGTATGAAGATTTATCTAAAGTCTCTGTTGAAGAAGGTGGAGAAGTACTATGCAACTCAATAGAACCTTACTTCAATAGAACACCAGAACATTTTTGTTCGCATCAACATGCACCAAGTAGTGGGAAAATATATGAACCAGCTATTATAAAGGGAGATAATACAATATATATTGCTCATAAAATATTCTCTCAATATCATAACTATGGATCAGTTTGGTGCAAAAAGTTATTTATTAATGCTATAGATGCATTATTAGAAAATAGATTAATTAATCATAATGGACCTAGCACTATAATAAGTACTTTAAATGAGCAAGAAAATGAAAATAGATATGTACTACACCTACTTCATTATATACCTGAAAGAAGATGTCAAAGAATTGATGTAATCGAAGATGTGATACCTCTATATAATTTAGAAGTGAAAATGAATTTAGAAAAATCACCTAAGAGCGTTACATTAGTTCCACAAAATGAAGAGGTTAAGTTTAATATTGTAGATGGAATTTTAGAATTTACAGTAAATAAGGTAGATGGTCACCAAATGGTGGAGATAAATTATTAAAGGGAAGTAATAAAAATGAGAAAAATAATTTCTATAGATGTAGGTGGAACTTTTATAAAGTATGGGTTAGTTGATGAAGCTGGTAATGTTTTATGTAAAAATAAGATGGAGACTATTCAAAAAACAGCAGAGGGATTTGTAAATGAACTTTGTGAAATAGCTAATCTATATAAAGAACATAAAGATATTTTAGGTATAGCAATTAGCATGCCTGGATTTATAAATAATATAGAAGGTATTCCATTAGTTTGTAGTGTTTTAAGATTTATAGAAGGTTATAAATTACAAGAGGAACTATCATTAAGAACTAATTTAAAAGTTAGGATAGAAAATGATGCAAACTGTGTGGCCTTAGCTGAAAAGTTTAGTGGAAATGCAAGAGAGTGTGAAGACTTTATTTGTATAACTATTGGAACTGGTATAGGTGGAGGAATTTATTTAAATAATAAATTAATAAGAGGTAAACAGTTTAAGGGTGGAGAGTTTTGTTATATGATAACTAAAGATAAAGCGGGTTATCAGAAACTTAATGAAAATTCATCAATGACGGCTCTTATAAAAATGTATAAAGAATATAAAAATATAAGTGCTATGGAAAAAGTTTTAGGTTCAGATATTTTTAAAGAAGCAGAAAAAGATGAAGATATTAAAGCTATTATTAATGAATGGTATGGAAATATAGCAAGGATGATATATAATGTTTCATCAATGTTAAACCCTGAAAAAATATTAATAGGTGGAGGGGTTAGTGCAAGAGAAGAGCTGATTTCAGAATTGCAAAATGCACTAAATGAAATTCCATGGTGGAAGCATGTATCATGCACTATAGAAAAATGTAAGCATGAAAATGATGCTGGTTTAATAGGAGCAGCGTATAATTTCATAAATCCTTAATGCTAAGAATAAAGGTAGAGAGTTGTATAATACTCTCTATCTTTATTTTATTATAAAAAATAATACTTTCATTTTATGAAAATAATAAAGTGATATATGTAATAAAATAAAAAGTAGCAGAACTATTACATAAGAATTTATTATGTAAATAGATTAATATCTTTAAGTTATATAAATTATATTTAGATAAAAGGAATATAGAATGAATCAAAAAGAAAGAATGTTAGCAGGATTACCATATAAGGCATGGTTAGATGGATTAAAAGAAGAAAGAATGGAAAATAAGTTAAAAATATATGATTATAATTTAACTCGTCCAGATAATAAGAAAAAGATGAAAGAAATGATAAAAAATATACTTGGAAAAACAGGAGAAGAGGTGTTTATAGAACAACCTTTCCGTTGTGATTATGGTAAAAATATTGAGGTAGGTAATAATTTCTTTGCTAATTACAACTGTGTAATATTAGATGTTGCTAAAGTAACGATTGGAGAAAATGTTATGTTCGCTCCTAATGTATCAATTTATACAGCAGGTCACCCAATACATCCTGAATCAAGAAATTCAGGATATGAATATGGAATTCCTGTTACTATTGGTAACAATGTATGGGTAGGAGGTAATGTTGTAATTACTCCAGGAGTTACAATAGGTAATAATGTTGTTATTGGAGCAGGTAGTGTTGTTACAAAAGATATACCTGATAATGTTATAGCTGTAGGTAACCCTTGTAGAGTAATAAGAGAAATAACAGAAGAGGATAGAAAGTATTATTACAAAGATAAAGAATTTGATGTTGATGACTATTAAAACTATTTAAATCAAATATATTGACTATCAAAATAAATCTTATTAAAATAAATATCATATACTATGTAAAGAGGCATACATTTAGGAGGATGTTTATGAGTAAGAAGAAAAAGATAGTTATATGTATTATTTCATTTATATTAGTAGTATTAATTGGTGGATTAGGATTTGTAGGTAATTACTTCTTTGAATATGCTCTTCTTAGACAAGAAGGAATAGTAACTGCAGCAAATGTAGACCCAAATGCACCTCAATCAATAGAAACTATGGCTGAAGTAGCTAATAAAGAAAAAGCTAGAGAAGAAGTGGACAAGTGGTTAGAAGATGTAAAAACGGAAGAGACAACTATAGAGTCAGAGGATGGATTAAAGCTTTGGGGTAAGATGTATTTCCAAGAAGAGCAAACTGATAAGTGGGTAATAATTGCTCATGGTTATACTTCAAGCCATGAAGATATACAACCAATAGCTCTAAATTTCTACAATCAAGGATATAATGTTTTAACTCCAGATATGAGAGCCCATGGAAATAGTGAAGGTAAGTACATTGGTATGGGATGGCTGGATAGAAAAGATATTTTAAAATGGATAGATTATGTACTAAGTATAGATGCAGATTCTCAAATAGTACTATATGGAGAATCTATGGGGGGAGCTACTGTTATGATGACATCAGGTGAAGAGCTTCCATCTAACGTTAAAGCTATAGTAGAGGATTGTGGATATACTTCAGTTAAGGAGATGTTTGAAGCTCAATTATATGAAAGATTTAATCTTCCATCATTCCCTATAATAAATGTAGCAAATATAGTTACTGAAATAAGAGCGGGATATGATTTTGAAGAGGCTTCAGCTTTAGAGCAGGTTAAAAAGTCTAAGACTCCAATGTTATTTACTCATGGAGGCAATGATACTTATGTACCTACTGAAATGATTTATAGATTATATGATGCAGCTACTTGTGAAAAAGATATGCTTGTAATTGAGGGGGCAGGACATGGTTCAGCACCAGATGTAGATCCAGAAACTTATTATGAAAAAGTATTTACTTTCTTAAGTAAGTATGTAAAATAATTTTTATATTAATAGAAAAGGCAGTTTCAAAAGAGTATTTACCTTTAGATGGTAGATATGTTTGAAGCTGTCTTATATTATTTATAAATTAGTTAATAAAGTGTAACATTTTAAATAAAAGCAAAAATATCATTTTTAAATTGTTATAATTAAATTAATAAGTTAACATAAATAAATTAATAAGCTATATTTAAAAAAGTACATAGAGGTGCAATATGAGAGAAAATTTTAAGTTTGCTGACAGTGAAGGTGTTGAATTAAACGTATATAAATGGAGTCCAGAAGGTGAAGTTTTAGGTGTAGTGCAAATTTCTCATGGAATGACAGAGAATATTTTAAGATATGATGAATTTGCAAAATATCTAAATAATAAAGGCTTTATAGTATATGGACATGACCATAGAGGTCACGGATTAACTGCAAAATCTAAAGAGGAGCTTGGATATATAGCAGATAATGAAGGCTTTGATTGGTTAGTTAGAGATTTATATGAATTAATGATGATGATAAAAGAAGAGAATAATGGGCTTCCAATTTATTTATTTGGACATAGTATGGGGTCTTTTGTTAGCCAAAGGTTTATAGAGTTACATGGAAATGAAATAGATGGAGTAATTCTTTCAGGAAGTAATGGTGAACCAACAAAATTAACACCACTAGGAATATTACTATCAAATATAGAAATAAAATTATTTGGAAGAAAACATACAAGTAAAATGATGGACAAGCTTTCTTTCGGGGACTTTAATAAGAAGTTTAAACCTAATAGAACTCCTTATGACTGGTTATGTAGTGTAGATAGTGAAGTTGATAAATACATTGCTAATGAATATTGTGGATTTGTATGCTCTGCATCATTTTATTATGATTTATTAAGAGGATTAAGAGCAATACATAAGGATGAGAATTTTTCGTCTATACCTAAAGACTTACCGATATATATACTAGCTGGTGATATGGACCCTGTAGGATTCTTTGGTAAAGGAATAGTTAATTTATATGATAAATTAAAATTAACTGGAGTTAAAGATGTTGAATATAAGCTTTATAAAAATAAAAGACATGAAATTTTAAATGAAGATAATAAGCTGGAAGTTATGAATGACATATCCACTTGGTTATTTAATAAAGTAGTAAATAGAAAAAATGGATTAAAAGAAACAGTAGTATTATAGATTGAAAACTTTGAGGGGAACAAGGGTGAAACTTGTTCCCTTAATTTATTTTGATATTAAATATATGTATGGAAGAAAGTTAGTTTATATAAGTTTTGTATATAAAAAATTATTAGTCAAGTTTTTATTGAGGAAGGAAAAACTAATAATATAAATAGATACAAAATAACAAATATAAGTTATAATATAATGTCATACACTAATTGTTTACATAGTGTATTGTATATAAAGCAAAAGAGAAGATTAATAAGAAATAAACTTAAGAGGAGTTGTTTATAGAATGGTTTTAAAAGATAAGAAAACAAAGATTACTTTCCATAGTGGAGTTTTAACAATTGGAGGAACTATTATCGAGGTAGCCTATGAAGATAGTCATATATTCTTTGATTTTGGTTCAGAATATAATCCAGCGGCAAAGATTCAGCCAACAGATTTACAGGGACTATTAGATGAGAATTTAGTTCCATTTTTAGATAATATGTTTGACCCTAAAATTCCTTTAAAAGGATATGAGTCTAAAGAAAATAAGTTTGACAATACAGCAGTATTTTTATCACATATGCATTTAGACCATTCTAAGATTATAAACTACTTAAATCCAGAGGTTCCTCTATATACATTAGAGGGTACAAAGTCTTTATTAAATACTTTAAATATAAATAATGATTTTATCTTCCCACTTTATGAAAATGACGGAAATAAAAATACTAGAGATATTATTGGAGTTAAAGAAAATGAAGTTGTACAAGTTGGAAAAATAAAAGTTAAGGTTATGCCAGTTGACCATGATGCTTATGGAGCTTGTGGGTTATTTATTGAAACTCCTGACTTAACTATAGCTTATACTGGAGATATAAGACTTCACGGATATAGAAAAGATGATACATTAAATTTCTGTAAGGAAAGTGAAAATTGCGATGTATTATTAATTGAAGGTGTAAGTGTATCATTCCAAGATTTTGGAGATTCTTTAAGAGAAGGAGAGCCAAAGAATGAACCAGAATTAATAGATAAAATTAATAAGATAGTAAATGATAATAAAGGTAAACAAATAACATTTAATTATTATATTTCAAATGTTGAAAGAATTTTAAATATATTAAAAACAAACCCAAGAACTGTTGTCTTAGATGCATATAGTGCATATGTAGTAAAGGAAGCAGCTGGATATGAAGCACATTACTATCAGTTAGATGATAAACAATACGGTTTAAATCCAGAGTTAAAGATAGATTTTGAAGAATTATTAAATGATACTGAAAAGTATTTATGGCAGATAGATAAACTTGCTCTTGAGCATTTTAATAAATTAAAAGAAGGCGGAGTTTATATTCACTGTGATGCACAACCATTAGGAGAGTTTGATCCAGCATTTGCACCTTTTGTAAAATCTTTTGCAGATAAAAATATTGAATTTAATAGAGTAGTATGTAGTGGGCATGCACGTCCATATGATTTAATAGAAATAATAAACTTAATAAAACCTAAGTTATTAGCACCTATTCATTCATATCATCCAGAAAAACTTTATAATGAAAATGGAGATATGATATTAGTAGAAAAGGGACAAACAATATAAAGTAGTTGTACTTTATATGAAAGGAGAGCAAATATGAAATTAGCTATATATCAGACAAGTGATTTGCATGGATATGTTTATCCTACTAATTATGTTAAGGATATGCCTCTTGGAATTCTTAAGATTGGAAGTTACATATTAAAAGATGAGAAAAATTATGATGCATCTTTAAAGATAGATTGTGGAGATTTAATTCAAGGCTCAGCTTTAGCACATTATTTATCTAAGGGAAAGATAGATAAAAATCCTATTATTCAAGGATTAGAATTTATAGGTTATGATGCTTATGTCATAGGTAATCATGAATTTAATTATGGACAGGATTATTTAAATGCTTCTTATAAAGAAGTAGAAGATAAAATAATAAATGCTAATATTGAAGGGTTAAGTCTTAATACAAAACCATATAAAATATTTGATTTTGATGGATTTAAGATTGGCTTCATCGGAGTTACAACATCATTTATACCAAATTGGGAGCATGAAAAGAATATTACTGGATTAAGCTTTTTAAATCCTGTAGAGGTATATGGAAAATATGAAGATGAGCTAAAAGAAAAAGCTGATTTTATAGTTGTTTGCTATCATGGAGGATTTGAAAAAAGTTTAGATGGAACTAATACCCCAACAGAAAAACTAACTAAGGAGAATCAAGCTAGTGAATTATTAGAAAAGTATGATTCAATAGATATGGTTCTAAGCGGACATCAGCATAGATCATTTATCATAAAGATTAATGGGATTATTTGTGCTCAACCACTTCATAATGGTCAAACATTCACAAAAGTTGTATTAGATACTGAAAGTAAAGAAGCATCTTATGAATTAATAGATGTATCTAAGTTAAATGATGAAATTAATCAAGATATGGAAAAGATATTTAATAATGTTCAAGCAGAGCTGCAAGATTATTTAAATAATGAGATTGGTGAATTTGATAAAGATATATTAATGGATGATATTTTTATAGCAAGATTAAAGGGACATCCATTTATAAACTTCTTACACCAAGTACAGCTAGATGTTTCAGGAGCTGATTTCTCAGCATTATCATTATTTGATTCAGCTATTGGATTTAAAAAGAATGTTTCAATTAGAGATGTATTAATTAATTATCCATATCCAAATACATTAATGGTCTTAAAAATAAATGGACATAAATTAAAGGAAGCCATAGAAAAGGCTGCTACATATTTTGTTGTAGAAGATGGAGAAGTAAAAATAAACAATGGATTCTTGGTTCCTAAGGTACAAAACTATAATTATGATACTTTTGGTGGATTGACATATGAAATAGATTTATCTAGAGAATTTGGTGATAGAGTTGTATCTATGAAGAAAGATAATGAAGAGATTGATTTAGATAAAGACTATACTGTAGTTTTAAATAATTATCGTGCAACTAATACTTCGATATATCCAGCATATGAAAATGCAAAAGTAGTTAAGGAAATAAATGTCGATATAAGTGAAATAATAATAAATTATTTCCAAGGAAATAAAAAAATTAAAGTTATTGATGAAAGCAACTATGTAATTAAATAAAAAAATAATATACATTAAAGAGTAAAATGATAGTCGATAATAATTATTTTTATATAAAAAAGAATAATTATTATCGACTTTTTTATACTTATATATTATTGAAGATAGAATACCTTTCGATATTTCATAAAAAGTTTGAAGCATATTATTTTAGCAATAATATTTTAAGAAGTTTAGGGAATTATATTTATAGAAAATATTAATCGGAGGTATAAGCTATGGAAAATAATATGGCATTAGAATATCCAATGTTTTGTTATCAATGTGAGCAAACTGCAGGGGGAAAGGGTTGCACCAAATTAGGTGTATGTGGTAAGACACCAGAAGTTGCAGCACTACAAGACTTGCTTATATATCAAATAAAAGGGATAAGCTGTTATGCAAAAGAAATAGTTGAAAAAGGTGAGAATGTAGATAAGGATATAGTGAGCTTTGTTGAAAATGCATTATTTACAACTTTAACAAATGTAAACTTTGATGCAGATGTTCATGTTGAAATGTTGAAGGAATCTCAAAAAATAAAAGAAAGATTAAGAAAACAAGTAGGGAAAATAAAGAATGATACAGAGCATGCTACATATAATTTAAGCAATACTAAAGCAGAAATGCTGGATGATGCAAAAAAAGCTGGTATAATGTATGATCAAGATTTAGACCCTGATATTCGTTCATTAAGACAAACTATAGTTTATGGATTAAAAGGAATAAGCGCTTATGGACATCAAGCAAGAGAGCTTGGATATTATGATGATCAAGTTGATAATTTTTATATAAGAGCACTTGAAGCTACAACAGATGATACTTTAGATGTAGAAGAATTAATAAGATGGACTATGAGAACTGGAGATATGAGTGTAGCAGTAATGAAAAAATTAGATGAAGCAAATACAACAGTTTATGAGAATCCATCACCTCATAAAGTAAATGTACATATTAAAAAAGGACCTTTTATTATAGTATCAGGACATGATTTAAAAGACCTTGAAATGTTATTAGAGCAAACTGAAGGAAAAGGAATTAATATTTATACTCATGGAGAAATGATACCTAGTCATGGATATCCAGGACTTAAGAAATATTCTCATCTTGTAGGAAATTTTGGTGGTGCTTGGCAAGATCAACAAAAAGAATTTGATGATATACCAGGATGTATACTTATGACTACAAATTGTCTTATGAGACCAAGAGAAACATATAAGGATAGAATTTTTACTACAAGCGTAGTAGGTTGGGACGGAGTTAAACATATAGGAAAAAATAAAGATGGTAAGAAAGACTTTACTGAAATCATAAATAAAGCCCTAGAGCTTGGGGGATTTAAAGAAGATCAAGAACCACACGAAATATTAGTAGGTTTTGGACATCATGCAACATTGAGTAATGCAGAAACTATAGTTAATGCAGTTAAGGATGGTAAGGTAAGACATTTCTTCTTAATTGGTGGATGTGATGGAGCAAGACCAGGAAGAAATTATTATACAGAATTCGCAAAGAAGGTTCCAGATGACTGCATTATACTTACTTTAGCTTGTGGAAAATACAGATTCAATAAGTTAGACTTTGGAGAAGTTGCAGGACTTCCAAGACTTTTAGATGTAGGTCAATGTAATGATGCATATTCAGCAGTTAGAATTGCAACAGCTCTTGCTGATGCATTTGGTACTGATGTTAATGGGTTACCATTATCAATAATATTATCTTGGTATGAACAAAAAGCAGTAGCAGATTTATTAGCTTTATTATCACTTGGAATAAAGGGAATGTACTTAGGTCCAACACTTCCAGCATTCTTAAGTCCAAATGTACTTCAATATTTAGTAGATACCTTTGATTTAAGATTGATAAGTACTCCTGATGATGACTTGAAAACTTGTTTAAAACAAGAAGTTTAATTTAAGCAATAAGTTAAATTGATTTGAGGAAAATAATTATAGCAGTATGGGAGCGAGAATGTTTCTTGCAGTTAGTTAAAATTAAATAAGTTTTAGTTTATTCTAATAATAAAGAGATAAATAAGATACATCTGATTACAATTGGATGTATCTTATTTTATTTAGATATAATAAAATTAAAATGTATAAATAAAATAAATATTTTTAATTTTAGTAACAGTTGTTACAGAACTTAAATACAAATTGATATATCATATGAAATGTAGTCGCTAGTAAATTAAAAAATGATTTTCAAGTTAAGATAAAAAGTTATTTAGCAGTTAATATAAATATTAAAAATAGAGAAGGTGAAGAATTAATATGAAAGCTATATTAATAATGAATGAAGAGCATAAGAATATTAGCCGTATGCTTAAGGTAGTAAGAGCATGTTGTTCTAGAGTTTTAAAAGGTGAAGATATTAATTATGATGATTTTGATAAAATATTAGAATTTATAGTAGAGTATGCAGATAAGCACCATCATAAGAAAGAGGAAGATATACTTTTTGATAAGATGGTTAAGCATTTAGGAGGAACTGCAGAAAAAGTAGTTAAGACTGGGATGCTTGTAGAGCATGATTTAGGAAGGCTTTATATCAAGGATTTAAATAGAGCATTAGAAAAGGTTAAAGATGGAGATGAAGATGCAAAGCTAGACCTTATTGCAAATGCTATTTCATATACTCATCTTTTAGAGAGACATATTGATAAAGAGGACAGAGTTATTTATAAATATGCTGAAAGAGAATTAGACATAAATATTTTAGAATTAGTTAATAAAGAATGTAATGATTTTGAAGATAAAAATAATTATGTTAAAGAAAAATGCTTATCTATATTAGAAGAGTTAGAAAAAAAGTATATTATGGAGGGCTAAGATATGAAAAAATTAAATCTTAATAGAATAGAAGCTAATAGAGAAATAGTAACAGAAAATGATAGATTTAAAACTGTATATTTTAAGTTTGATGAAGGTAAGGGATTACCTAACCATAAGCATAACGGATTTGCAACAATACAAGTTATTAGTGGAGAAGTTGATATGGAGTTTGCTAATGGTGAGAGAATTGAATTAAAAGTTGGTGATTTTTTACCTTTTGATGCAAGAATAGAACACAATGTTGTAGCTAAAGAAGTAAGTAAAGTATTAGTAACAATAGCAAAAGCACCAATGATTAAGAATTTAAAAAGATAAGGAGTGAATTGATAATGATAAATAAAGATATGACAATAGGTGAAATTTTAGATATAAATTTTAAGGCAGCAGATGTTTTAATGGGATTTGGTATGGGGTGCTTAGGATGCCCATCAGCAAGAGTTGAATCATTAGAACAAGCTTGTAGCATTCATGGATTAAATTTAGAAGAAGTATTAGAAAAATTAAATAATTTATAAAATTTAAAATGCGTAACAAATGTTACTGAAAATTATCAAAATAAAATGTAAAATGTGCATGTAAAATAAATATTTAAACTTTGGAGGAATAAAGATGGAAAATAAGATGTTTTGCTTTCAATGTCAAGAAACAGCAGGATGTACTGGATGTACTCAATTTGGAGTGTGTGGTAAATCACCTGATTTAGCTAGAATGCAAGATTTATTGATATATACAACTAAAGGATTATCAGAGGTAACTACGAGATTAAGAGCTGAAGGTAAGAAAATAGATGGACAAGTTAACCATTTAATAACTATAAATTTATTTACAACTATAACTAATGCAAACTTTGATGATGAAGTTTTCTATGAGAGAGTTAAAGAAACTTTAAGAACTAAAGAAGAGTTATTAGCTACTTTAGAAAATAAAACTAATTTATCAGAAGCTGCATTATGGAATGCAACTTCAAACAAAGAAATTGATAACAAGGTAGGAATACTTTCTAAGATTAAAAATGCTGTATTAGGAAGTGGAACAGAAGAAGTAAATATAGATAAGATATTTGATGAGAAATCAATTACTGTAGGTGTACTTGCAACTAAAGATGAAGATATAAGAAGCTTAAGAGAACTTATCATATATGGACTAAAAGGTATGTCTGCATATATGAAACATGCGAATGCTTTAGGATATGATAGTGAAGATATAAATGCATTTATGCAGTCAACTTTAGCTAAAACTTTAGATGATTCATTAAGCATAGACGAGCTTATAGCTTTAACTTTAGAAACTGGTAAGGTTGGAGTAGACGGTATGGCTCTATTAGATTCGGCTAATACTGGAACTTATGGACATCCAGAAATAACTAAGGTTAATATCGGTGTAAGAAATAATCCAGGAATACTTGTATCAGGACATGATTTAAAAGATTTAGAATTATTATTAAAGCAAACTGAAGGTACAGGAGTTGATGTATATACTCACTCAGAAATGTTACCAGCTCACTACTATCCAGCATTTAAGAAGTATTCACACTTTGCAGGAAACTATGGAAATGCATGGTGGAAACAAAAAGAAGAGTTTGAAAGCTTTAACGGACCAATCCTTATGACTACTAACTGTATAGTACCACCAAAGGATAGCTATAAGGATAGATTATATACAACTGGAGCAGCAGGATTTGCAGGTGTTAAGCATATTAAGGGAGAAAGTGAAGATAATAAAGATTTCTCAGAAATAATTGAACAAGCTAAGAAGTGTAAAGCTCCAACAGAAATTGAAAGAGGAGAAATAATCGGTGGATTCGCTCACAACCAAGTATTTGCATTAGCAGACCAAGTTGTTGAAGCTGTTAAAACTGGAGCTATAAAGAAATTCTTCGTTATGGCTGGATGTGACGGAAGAGCTAAGTCAAGAAACTACTATACTGATTTTGCAAAAGCATTACCAAAAGATACAGTAATCTTAACTGCAGGATGTGCAAAATATAAGTATAATAAATTAGATTTAGGAGATATAAACGGAATTCCAAGAGTATTAGATGCAGGACAATGTAACGATTCATACTCATTAGCTTTAATTGCGTTAAAATTAAAAGAAGTATTTGAATTACAAGATATAAATGAATTACCAATAGCATTTAATATTGCATGGTATGAACAAAAAGCTGTAATAGTATTATTATCACTATTATACTTAGGAGTAAAGAATATTCACTTAGGACCAACTTTACCAGCGTTCCTTTCACCAAATGTAGCTAAAGTACTTGTTGAAAACTTTGGAATCGGTGGAATAACAAATGTTGAAGATGATTTAAAAATGTTTTTAGAATAAATTATACTTCGAATTTTACGTTTTGGTAGGAAAATTTTCATATCAGATTTAAGGATATTTAATTATATTGTAAAAAAAGAAGTCATCTTAAGGATGGCTTCTTTTTGTATGAATTATTAAGTATTTATTTTATCTTTACTAGAAATAGTATAACATAAAGGTTAAAATTTTGTAAAAAAACAATAAAATAGTGGAAAATTCATCGAATTATGCTATAATAATGCTGAAAAAATTAGACAGCATGAGGAGAAGCAAAATGAAAAAATTATTTGCATTACTTACAGTATTAGTATTAAGTATGTCAATGTTAATTGGGTGTGGTTCAAGTGAAGCATCTAATGACGAATTAGTTGTATACTTTGTACCATCAAGAAATCCTGAAGAAATCCAAACAGCTACAGCACCTTTATCAGAAATGTTAAAGACAGAATTAGCTGGATTAGGATATGAATTTAATAATGTTAAAATTGTAGTTGGGACAAGCTTTGAGGCAGTTGGAGAAGCTTTATCATCAGGAACAGCTCAAGTTGGATTTATACCAGGTGGGACTTATGTATTATATGATGATGGTGTAGATGTTGCATTAACAGCAACTAGATTTGGTTTAAGCCATGATTCAGAGAACGCTGCAGATTGGAATACAGCTCCAACAGAAAATACAGATGAGCAAGTAACTTATTATAGAGCACTAGTAATTGCTGGACCAAGTGAAAAAGGTCAAGAATTAGCTGCTAAAATAAATAATGGTGAAGAGTTAACTTTAGAAGATATTCAAAGTGCTACATGGGGAGTTTCATCAAATACAACTTCACCAGCAGGATACATATATCCAAGCTTATGGCTACAAGATAACTTTGGTATATCAATAACTGATTTACAAAGTAAGGTAGCATTAGATAATTACACTACAGCATTCACTCAATTAGCAAGCGGACAAATTGACGTAATGGTAACATACGCAGATGCTCGTTTAGACAATGTTGAAAAATGGACTTCTGATTTTGGAAGAACAGCTTCAATCTGGGAAGAAACAAACATAATAGGTGTAACTGATGGGATATATAACGATACTATATCAGTAACTAAAGATGCTTCAATGACTCCTGAATTAAAGGAAGCTATACAACAAGCTTTCATTAATATCGGTAACACAGAAGAAGGTCAAGAAATTATTTCTATTTATAGTCATAAAGGTTATCAAATAGCTGATGATGCTAACTATGATGGAGAAAGAGCTGCGCAAGAATTAATTAAATCTATGCAGTAATAATTAATAAAAATGAGTTCATGCTAGCATGAACTCATTTTGTGTATAAAGAGCAAACAAGAAAAATATTCATAAATATCATGAAAATGGGAAAGAGGGAAACTAGTGATTAAGTTTGATAAGGTAAATAAATTTTATCCAAATGGATTACATGCATTAAAAAATATATCGCTTGAAATAAATCAAGGTGAATTTGTGGCAATAATAGGTTTATCAGGAGCTGGTAAGTCAACATTATTAAGAACAATTAATAGAATGCATGATATTAGTGAAGGATCATTAACTGTAAATGGACAAGAAGTAAATGATTTAAAAGGAAAAGAATTAAGAAAATTTAGACGTAAGGTTGGAATGGTTTTCCAATCATTTAACTTGGTAACTAGAACTACAGTAATAAATAACGTATTAACTTCAAGAGTGCCAGATATGCCATTATGGAAATCTATTATAGGATTATACTCTAAGGAGGATAAGGTTATAGCATTAGAAGCTTTAGACAAAGTTGGTATACTAGATAAATCTTATGTTAGAGCAGATCAACTTTCTGGGGGACAGCAACAAAGAGTAGCTTTAGCTAGAACATTAGCGCAAAAACCTGAAATAATTCTTGCAGATGAACCAGTTGCAGCTCTAGACCCTATAACTGCAACACAAGTTATGGATGATTTTAAAAAGATTAATAAAGAATTAAATATGTCAGTATTAATTAATATCCATCATGTAGATTTAGCATTAAAATATGCAGACAGAGTTATTGGAATAAAAGCAGGGGAAATAGTATATGATGGACCAGCGAAAGATGTTGATAGTGAAATCTTAAAACAAATATACGGCCGTGAGTTAGCTGAAGATGAAGTAATGGGGGCTTAAAAGCATGTTAGAAAAGATTAAAAGTATATTTAAGCCTAAAAAAATAGTTTTAAATAATGGGAAAGAAATGCAACCTCCAACACCAATAGCACCTTTTGTGATAATTGGACTAGTAATAGCTTTAATTATTGCAGGTGATGTAACTGGATTTAAGTTTGAAACTATAGTTAAGAGGGGAAATGAATTTTTTGTAATCTTAAAAGATATGTTCCCACCAGATTTTAGTTATATAAAGTCAGTTATTCCTCCTTTAGTGGAAACTGTTAAAATTTCTGTTTTAGGATCGATGATTGGTAGTTTTATAGCAATCCCATTTGCGATGATGTGTTCTGTAAACATTAATAAATCTAAGATAGTTTTAAATTTAGTCAGAGTTATAATGAGTATTACAAGAACATTACCAACATTAATTATTGCTTTAATATCAACTTATATATTTGGTTTAGGTACTTTTGCTGGTACTGTAGCTATATCAATTTTTACATTTGGTATTGTTACTAAAATGTTATATGAAAAAATAGAAACTGTTGATATGGGACCTTTTGAAGCTATGGAAGCAGTGGGAGCAACAAGAGTTAAAGCTTTTGTTGGTTCAATAATGCCTCAAATAATGCCATCATACTTATCAATTTGCCTTTATAGTTTAGAAATAAACGTTAGAGCAGCTGCAATACTTGGATATGTAGGTGCTGGTGGTATTGGTCTTATTTTAAATGAAAAGATTGGATGGAGAGAATATGATAAGGTAGGGATGATCCTTGTTATGTTATTCATTACAGTTGTAATTATAGAAAATGGAAGTAAATACATAAGAGAAAGGTTAGGGTAATATGGAGTTAACAGTTAAAAAACAATTAGAAAAACAACCAAATATGTGGATACACAAAGCCCTAACTGTATTATTTGTTGTACTTGTAATAGTATGGGCTTCTAAGGGAATAGCTTTTAGTGGAATAAAGGGAAATGGTATTGAAATTGCTAAAAATGTAGTTTCAGGTATATTACACCCTGATATGGAGATGTTACTTGATTTTAAGGCAGGGGTTCCAGCTTTATTATTAGAAACTGTTTGTATAGCGCTAATTGGTACATTAATAGGAACAATATTAGCAATACCATTAGCTTTTATATCAGCTAGTAATTTAATGCCTAAGTGGATAAGTAAAATAGGATTATTTACTATAGCAGCACTTAGAACATTCCCAGCATTTGTTTATGGATTAATGTTTATTCGTGTAACTGGGCCTGGTGCATTTGCAGGTGTTCTTACAGTATCAGTTATATCTATTGGAATGATATCTAAGCTATTTATTGAATCAATTGAAGATTTAGATATAAAAATTTTAGAATCTTTAGATGCTGCAGGATGTAATACTTTTGAGAAAATCAGATATGGTATACTTCCACAATTATTCACTGATTTCATATCTACAGCTATATATAGATTTGAAATAAATATAAAAGATGCCTCTGTATTAGGATTAGTTGGAGCTGGAGGTATAGGTGCACCATTAATATTTGCAATGAATGCATTTAACTGGGATGAAGTTGGAGCTATTCTTTGTGGATTAGTAATTTTAGTATTAATAGTAGAGATACTTTCAACTAAGATAAGAACTAAGCTTACTAGAGGATAAGTAAGTTAAAAATTAAAGATAAAGAGTTAAAAATTAGTACGAAATAATAAATTTAATATTTGTTATTTATACAATTTTTAACTCTTTTTACTTTTAACTAAATAATAGTTTTTAAATATGTAGATTTATGTACCTTTACGTTTGAATTACTTTTGAAGTAGTTAATAATTACTTCAGGCATTTCAACTAAGATTTCTTTAAGTACGGTACAGTTTTGATAGAAATCATATCCACCAGCACCACTTGCTCTATAGTTATTCATAACTAAGCTAAGTACTTGTCCATCTGATAATTCTTGTCCTTTATATTTAATAGAAGTAACTCTATTATTTATTTCTTTATTTAAATCAAAAGTATACTCAATATTTGCAAAGTAATCATAGTTATAATGCTCAACTTTTGGCTTAAGGAAGCTTTCTGATATTGTTACACAACCATTATTATTATCAAAATAACTAGCAGATCTCTCTAATGCTGATTTTAGAATATCTCTATTTACTTCAAGAATAACTAATGTATTTGGGTAAGGATAAGTTGACATAATATCTCTTACGGTAACATTTTTATCAAAACCTTTTATCACATTTGCAAAAGATGTACATGATATATCTGCATTACTAGTTTCAAGTTGAATTTGATTTATAAAGTTAGCTAAGGCACATCCGTTTAAAGCCATATGTAACTGATCCGTAGGTTGTAGTTCTGTATCTAAGAAACCTACAGGTGTATCTAGCCACTCTTGAACTTTATTTTCTAAAGATAAGAATTTTTCGTACATATCTTTATTTGGATTAAGAGTTACAGCTTCTAATGATGATGTAATTTTAGTTATATTATTATCATCTATAGTAAGATTTAACTTTAAGAATTTACTTCCATTATGAGGAGTTTGAGCTATATGAGTACCATGAAGATTCATATTAGCTATAGACATATGTTGATGTCCAGTAAGAAGGATATCAAAATCAAACTCAGCACAAATTTTGTAAGCAATGTTTTCTTTTGTATTACTTAATTTTTTATGAGAGTCTAAATCATTTTCAAAACCACCATGATAAATACCTATAGTTAAATCACACTGTTTTTTCACAACATCAAAATATTCTTTTACTGAGTCAAAAGTATCTGTAATATTTATGCCTTTTATATTTTCAGGACGCTCCCATCTATTTATAAAGTCAGTAGTAAATCCAATTATACCTACTTTTAATCCATTTTCCATAGTTTTAATTTTGTATGGAAGTATAGGTAGGTTTCCTGTTTCATCTACTACATTGGCACAAAGACATGTAGCATTTAAATTGCTTAAATAGTTTTTTAAGTAATCTAAACCATAATTAAAATCGTGGTTACCTAAAGTTATAAAGTCATATCCACCTTCATTCATAATAGAAGCTATTGGATGTACTTCAAACTCTGTGTTACTTAAATAATTTGTAAATGGTGAGCCTTGTATAGTATCTCCACCATCAATTATTAGAGTGTTCCCATCTTTATCGAACTGATTAATAATATTTAATAATCCAATGTTTTTTTTAGATTTTTCAATGTAATCTGTTGGATAAATATAACCGTGAAGGTCAGATGTAAAATAAATCTTTAATTCTTTTATCATAAGTACCTCTTTTAAAGTAAATTTATAATTTATAAGCATATAAATTATATCATATCTTTAATGATTAGTGGATAAAGAAAAGGATTAATAAAATATAAGAATAGGTATTAATAATAACAGGATATATATGATGGAATAATAGAAACTTTAGATTATTCTTATAAGGAAGAAGGTATTTATATTGACGATAATAATATAGATATAATAATAGCAACATGTGCATAAGATATATCTGTTCAAGCATAGGCTACAGAATTTTTGATTAGTAGTATTAGAAAATATATAAAAAATAGACTTTATTAAAAAAACATAATATAATTTTATTGTAGATAAATATTAATATTTTCTATATTTAATAAATTAAGGATGTTAATTAATGAGAGGTGGAAGTTATGGAGAGAAAATGGTGGCATAGTTCAGTGGTATATCAAATATATCCAAGAAGCTTTAATGATAGCAATGGTGATGGGATAGGAGATATAAATGGAATAATAGAAAAGCTAGATTATCTTAAGGAATTAGGCATAGATGTAATATGGCTTAGTCCAGTATATAAATATCCAAATGATGATAATGGATATGATATAAGTGATTATTGTGATATCATGGATGAATTTGGAACTATAGAAGATATGGACAGGCTTTTAAATGAAGCTAAGGAAAGAAATATTAAGATTGTGATGGATTTAGTTGTTAACCATACATCTGATGAACATAAATGGTTTATAGAAGCTAAAAAATCTAAAGATAATGAATATAGAGATTATTATATTTGGAGAGATCCTGTTAATGATAAAGAACCAAATGATTTAGGCTCAACTTTCAGCGGTAGTGCATGGCAATATGATGAAGAGTCAGGGCAATATTACTTACATTTATTTAGTAAAAAGCAACCTGATTTAAATTGGGAAAATGAAAATGTTAGAAAAGAAGTTTATGATATGATGAATTTCTGGATTGATAAAGGTATTGGTGGATTTAGAATGGACGTTATTGACCTTATCGGTAAGGTGCCTGATGATATGATTACTGGTAACGGTCCCAAGCTTCATGAATACTTACAAGAGATGAATAAGGCAGCTTTAGAGGGAAATGATTTATTAACTGTTGGAGAGACTTGGGGAGCAACTCCAGAAGTAGCTAAGCTTTATTCAAACCCTGAAAGAAAAGAATTAAGTATGGTATTCCAATTTGAACATATAGGATTAGATCAAATTGAAGGTAAGGATAAATGGGATGTTAAACCTTTAGATTTATTAGAACTTAAAAGGGTATTATCTAAGTGGCAAACAGAACTTGAAGGTGAAGGATGGAATAGTTTATTCTGGAATAACCATGACCTTCCAAGAATAGTTTCAAGATGGGGAAATGATAAAGAGTATAGAGTAGAAAGTGCTAAGATGCTTGCAACTATTCTTCATGGAATGGAGGGAACACCATATATTTATCAAGGTGAAGAGATTGGAATGACAAATATAAGACTTGAAAATATTGATGAATATAATGATATAGAAACATTAAATATGTATAAGGATAGAATTTCAAAGGGATATAGTCACGAAGAAATAATGAATTCCATATACATTAAAGGAAGAGATAATGCTAGAACTCCAATGCAATGGGATGATTCAGAAAATGCAGGATTTACAACAGGAAAACCATGGCTTGCAGTTAATAAAAATTATAAAGAAATAAATGTGAAAAAAGCATTAGAAGATAAAAATTCAATATTCTATCATTATAAAAAACTGATAGAAATAAGAAAGAATAATGATACTATTATCTATGGAGATTATAAATTAGTATGTCCAGAAGATAAAAATATTTTTGCTTATATAAGAGAGTTAAATGGAGATAAAATATTAGTAGTTTGTAATTTCTATTGCGATACAGTTAATTTTAAATTTAATGATGATTTTAATTTTGCAGAAATTTTATTAAGTAACTATGATGATTCTAGTACACTTCTTGAAAATTTAACTTTAAGACCATATGAAGCTATAATGTATAGATTAAAATAATAATAAAGCTCTATTAGACTAAGTTGTTTAATGGAGCTTTATTATTTTTAACAATCATTGTAATATTGGAAATAATTAAATATAGATTATTACATTGCATGATTAGAAATTTATGATTAAAATATAGAGAAGCAATTAATATAGATAAGATATTAGATTATTTAAAATAAAATATATTTGGAGTTTATTATGAAGAATAAATTAAGTAATAACTTTCTTTTTAAAGGAGTAAGTGATGAGGAGATAGAAAGTATTTTCTCGTATATAAAATACTCAGAAACTAGCTATAATAAGGGACAAATATTATTTCAAGAGGGAGATATTTGTGAAAATATTGGAATAATAGAGGAAGGCCTAATTCAATTAGAAAGAATTTATTCAAGTGGAAAAAGTATAGTTTTAGCTAAATTATCAGAAGGAGATGTTTTTGGGGAAGCACTTGTTATATCGAGCAAATCTTTATATCCAGCTACAGTTATTGCAAAAAGTGATTGTAAGATTATTTTTATAAATAGAAAAGAAATATTAAAATTATGTTCTAAAAGTGAAAAAATTTTAGAAAATTTTATTACTCTTTTAAGCGATAAAGTAATTATGTTAAATAAAAAGGTAAAAAGCACTTCATTAAAGTCTATTAACCATAAAGTAGTTGATTATATTTTAGAAAAGAGTAGCATAGCAAATTCTAATATTATTATGTTGAATGAAAGTAAGGAAGATATAGCTGCTTACCTAGGTATACCTAGACCTTCGTTATCTAGAGAGTTGATAAACTTAAGAGATGAAGCTATTATTGATTTTGATAGAAAAAGTATAACTATTTTAAATTATAACAAGTTAGAAGAAAAGTTGTTTGATTAAAAGCTTGTAGTTTAACTAATCAAAAGATAAGAGGTAAATATGAGAGAAGATAATATAACTTTAAATAAAAGAAAAAAAGTAAGAATAGATATATGTACAATAAGAGATTTTAAAGAAGCTTCTCTAAAAGAAGGTTATAGACTAAAGGAAATAGAAGATAATAACTTAAAAAAAGAAATTATAGATGTATTTAATGTAGATGAAAAAGTAGCTGATAAATTATATAGTTTTATTAAAGATGAAGAACATACCTTTAGAGCTGATAACATAAATAGTTTTATTGATTATATTGAGAAAATAGTATTATTTGAAGATAATCATAAAAAATTATGTAGACAAATAAAAGGAATAAAGAGATTACATATAGATAGGGAAGAATATGAAAGAGAGCCATCTATTCAAGATGATGTAGATGAAATTATAAATATTATTGAAACTTTAAAATCTAAAATATCTAGTGTTATTGATAAGAGTGGAATAGATAAAATAGATAACATCGAAAAAGAACTAAGTAAATATTATGTTTATGCTAAAGATATTGAGTTATTAAAAAGAATGATATCAAATAAAAATGATAAAATATTTGAAAATTATAATGTACAAAAAAGAGTTAAAACATTATCCATAGATATTCCAAAAGAACTTAATAAAGATTATATTAAAGCAACAAAAGGAACAGTAGAATATCATCAACATTTAAATAATAATATACCTAGAATGGAAAGGTTAATAAAAAATTTAAATAAATATATGAAATCCCATGAAAGTGAAATAAAATCTTTTAAGATAGACCAAAGTGAAGCACTTCAAGATACTATAAATATTGCTATAGCTTCATTTAATGGTAAAGAGTTTAAGGCTATAAGTGGTAAAAATAATATAAGAGGTTATTGCAGTGCACCTTATTTAGGAAAAGCTGCTTTTGAAGCTTGTAAGGTTAATAAATTAGGTAAGTTAGGAGTAGGATATAAAAGAGTTAATGATAGTGAAAAAAAGATATTTGAAGAAATACATAAGCAAATTTCAGGTGGAGAATTAAAGGATAATGGTGAACTTATATTGTATAGTAAATGGGAACCGTGTCCAAGCTGTTACTATGTAATTAGTCAGTTTTGTGAAATGCATCCTAATATAAATGTAAAAGTTAAATATCACAAGAAATATGGTGAGTAAGTATATACCTGTGGCATAAAGATATTAAAATATCTGCTACAGGTATATTTATTTTGCAATTTTAGCTGAACTTGTTTATATCAAGTATAATTAAGTTTTAATGGTTTAAATTTGAAATAATAAAAAATGTAAAAGGAATATATTTACAATTAAGTCTATCAGTGATAGAGTAAACCATATAAGGTCTATTATCGATAGACTAAGGAGGGGAATGGGATGAAAGAGTATAAGTTAGCAGAAGGAGAAATGAAGTTTACAGAGATTATATGGGATAATGAGCCTATAAAATCCGGTGATCTTGTAGCTTTATGTGAAGAGAAATTTAATTGGAAAAAATCCACTACATATACTGTACTTAAAAAACTATGTTTAAGAGGGATATTAGAAAATAATAATTCAATAGTTACTTCACTTGTATCAAAAGATGAATATTTTAAATATAAAAGTGAGGAATTTGTTGAGGATACATTTGGTGGATCTTTACCTAAGTTTTTAGCTGCATTTATGGGAAATAAAAAGTTAAGTAAGAAACAAGCTGATGAATTAAAAGAGTTGATTGATAAATATGAGGAGGAATAATTATGGATAAATTGTTCTTAACAGTTCTAAAAATGAGTATAACCTCTTCCTATGTAATCTTATTTGTATGGCTTTCGTTTATATTAATGTCAAAGGATATGGAAATGTCATGTGATGAGACGGTAGTAAAAGAATTGGGAAGTAAAATAAAAAAAGAGTATTCTATGTCTCTATTATTATTTGCAACTGACAAGAATAAAGTAGGTATAGCCCCTATAGCATTTGGAGAAGGTGAGGTTAAGAGCAGAGTGAAAAATGTTCTTAACTATAAGAAACCAAGCTTTTGGGGAGTTTTAGTATCGGTAATAGCATTAATTACTGTAGCTATAGGGCTTATGTTTAATCCAATAAATAATGAGGAAAGTAATAAATATTTAGAAGATAATAATTTAAAAGGAATATCTTTATTAGAGAGAGGATATGATGAACCTGATAAGGTGATTCATTTAACAAATTAAATAAATAGTAGCAATATTAGATGGTATTAGTCAAAAAGGGGAGAATATTATGAATGGTGTTACATATGAAAAGGTTAATTTAAACCCTAATATACCGGCTATGTTAGGATATTGGGGAAAGGAAAATATTGATGCGAAAAGTGCTTTTTATATAGGTCCCCATTGGCATAGGAGTATAGAGATTACATTTTTAACAGAAGGGCAAGTAGAAGGGGTTATTAACGGTAGAAGTATTAAAGTTAATTGTGGAGATTTTATTTTTGTAAATAGCGGAGATGTACATGAGATAGAAAAAAAGCAAGGAAAATTATGTGGTGGAATCATTTTAGTTTTATCTTATGACTTTATAAAAAGCGTATATCCTAATATTGATAATATTAAATTTGATATTTATAAGAAAAGTAATAGCAAAAAAAGATTAGTAGATATTTTTTTGACTATTAAAGATATATATTTGAATCCAAAAGAATTAGATTATATTAAGATTAATTCATATATTTATGAAATATTATATATTTTATTATCTGATTTTACAGTTGAAGATGATAATTCTAACTTAGAAAATTATTTTAAATATAGAGATAAACAAAAGGAAATTTTAATGTATATAGGTGAAAATTACAGAGAAGAATTATCGTTAGATAAAATTTCTAAACAATTCTATATGAGTAGTGAATATTTTTCAAGGAAATTTCATGAGTGGTTTGGAGTTACGTATAAAATATATTTAGCCAATTATAGACTTTCAAAAGCTTATGAAGATTTAATTAATAGCGATGATAATATTCAGGATATAGCACTTACACATGGCTTTTTAAATGTAAAATCATTTATAAATATATTTAAAGAAAAATACAATATGACTCCATCAAAATATCGTCAATTAATAAATTGTCAAGAAACAGCTGAAAAGTGGACAAGAAATTACAACAATAAATTAATTAAAAATGATAATATCTAATTAATAAATTAAACGCACAGATTTGAATATAAGCAAAATGTGCGTTTAAATTTTATTAGTTATGTAAAGGTTTTATTAAAATCAGTAATGGGTAAGGAGAGGAAAAATGAGTAGAAAATATTCACAAGATTTATTAAATAAGATAGTGGAAAGGCAAGAATTGATAAATATAAAAGGAGTAGAAGTTTTAGTTAAGAATTTACCAGATAGTGATGAAAAAGGTGCTATGGATCCACGTCTTTATAAAGATATGAAAAAGCAAATGACAATAATGAGATTTATGCCTAAAAGCATGACAAAGATGGATACATCAGCAAAAGGGATTGAAAAGTTAAGAAAGATGTTTGGAGAAATTAAGAGTATTCCAATAGTTGAAAAAAAGATAGATATTATAAATAAAACTGTTAAAGCTCATGATGGATATGAGGTACCAGTACGTATTTATAAGTCTGAGACTATTAAAGAAAATGCACCTATTTTATATTATATTCATGGAGGCGGATTCTTTGGAGGATCACCAGATGTTGTTGAAGAACTTGTAAAACTAATAGTTGAGAAAACAGACATATTGGCTTTTTCAGTAGATTACAGATTAGCTCCAGAAAATCCATATCCAATAGGGCATACTGACTGTTACTCTGTACTAAAATGGATTTATGAAAATGCAGAAGGATTTGGCGGAGATAAAAATAATATATTTGTAGCAGGAGATAGCGCTGGAGGAAATCTGACTCAATACTGTACAACAAGAGATATGGAAGATAACTTAGGAATGGTAAAAGGTCAGCTATTACTTTATCCTACAGTAAATATGGCTGGTATTGAAGATGAGTATTTTAAATGGAGTATGGATGAATATGAAATGGTTCCAAAGCACAGAGCAGGACTTGAAATGATGTTAGATATGTTTGGGGGTATGACTGGAGGATTAGAAGATATATTGGGTACAAATGATGTTAAGAATGAATATTTGACTCCATATATAAGAGAAGCAAAGGGGCTACCGCCTACCTTTATTACTGTTGGAGAACATGATTATTTAAAGGTTGAATGTTTAGCTTATGCAGCAAAGCTTACTAAAGCTGGAGTTGATACAACAACTGTATTATACAAAGGTTTTGGACATGCTTATGGAGATAATATAGGGGTATATCCACAAAGTGAAGATTGTGCTATAGAAATGGGGAAATTTATTTTAAAGTATTCAAAATAAATATATGAGGGTATGAATGTATGAGAAAAACTTATAAATATACGTTATTAGTTATTAGTGTTTTATTAGTAATATTTGCTTTTACTGATTTACAGATTTCAAATGCAATCTATAATTCTAATAGTAGTTTTGGGATGATATTTGAAGCTATTGGAGAATTCCCAGCTGCAGTTATAGCAACATTTTACACAGTTAGTTTAATGTTAACTAGAAATAAAGAAAAGTCAGTAAAATATAATTTAAGAACAGGTGGATATATTATATTATTGCTCCTATTTGCACTGATGGCAGCTATGCTACCAGTAAAATATTTTAATGGACCTACAGTGCTTATTCCTATAATTGCTACTTTATATATAGTTATTTCTTATATAATTGCTAAAAAGTATTCCTCTACTAATAGAGAGGAATTACGTAACGCAGCAATTGTAGGCATATTGACTTTTGTATTTGTTGTTATAACTTTTAATTTAGTTAAAATGGGATGGGGAAGAGAACGATATAGGCATATGATTGCAACAGGCTCTTTTGAAGGTTTCTCTCTTTGGTTTACTCCACAGAAGTTAACAACAGATAATGAATTTATGTCATTTCCATCAGGACATAGTGCAAATGCAGCTATTATGATTTGGATTACATTAATTCCAACATTTATTACATCTTTAAGAGAAAAGAAAAATTGGTTTATAGGTTTTTCTTTATTATGGATATTAGTAGTTCCAATAAGTAGAATAATGGTAGGAGCTCATTTTGCATCAGATGTTACAATGGGAGTAACAATAACTTTAATAATATTTGCTATTTTGGAAAGCAGATATATTAAAAAAGAGGATATAAAATGTGAGGAAAACATTGGTAGGGTAAATACTTGATATAAGTAAAACATTAGAAGATAGTGATTGTATTATAGATGAATAGAAAGAACTATATAAAAACTACTTATTATATAAGGAGATTTAAATATAGTTCTTTATTTATTCTTAAAATTAAAGTGAATAAGCTTACATAAAAAGCTTATTCAATATTAAAATAGTTAAAAATGGAACTTGATAACAGAATCATATTATATATTAATATAATAATACTATGAATTTATTTGAAAATTATCACTATAATATTGACGAAAAAAGGAATTTTTTGCTAAAATATTGATTTAATTATTCGGGGGGAAAATGAGTAAAAAGAGAAAATATATAATATTTTTACTATTTTTATTTATTATAGTACTCGGAGGTAATCAAATCGTATACTCCGATGATAAAGTTATATATGATAATGAAATAGTAAAAAATGATGCTGTTAATTTTCAATCGTTAACAGTAAAAGATGGGATTTCCAATGATTATATAACAAAAATTTTACAAGATTCTAGAGGATATATGTGGATTGGGACGGCAGATGGATTAAATAGATATGATGGAAGTGGAGTCCGAATCTATAATTATTCCTATGAAGATGAAAAGAGCTTAAATTCAACATATATAACAGCTTTAGCTGAAGATTCTAATGGTAATATATGGGTTGGAACTGGTGGTGGTTTAAGTATAATAAATATGAAAACTAACGAAGTCACCAGAATAGGAAATAATTATAATAGTGATTATTCGATATCAAACTATCACGTGACCGCTATATTTAAGGATAATAATAATACAATGTGGGTTGGAACTTCTGATGGGCTTAATATGTATGATGAGCAAACAGGGAAATTTAGAAAGTATTATGCAGAAGAGGGTAATAGTAACTCTTTAACTAATAGCTATATTACAGATATTAAAGAGTTTAAAGATGGTAATATAGTAGTAGCTACTAAAAGTGGAGCAACATACATAGATATTAATACATTTGAAATTAATCAAATGAAAGATATTCATGAAAATAATAAATATATATATAGTATAGATTTTGATAACGATTATAAAACTTGGTATTCAACAAAAAGTGGGATTTATTATATTAATGATAATAAGATACAGAGCGTTTATTTTGATGTAGATATAGGAGAAAGAATTAATACAGATATCAGCTATATATTATGTGATTCACAGGAAAATATATGGTTTGCAAGCTCAAATGGATCAATAAAGCATGAACAAAAAGATCATATAACTAAAGTTTATAAAACTGATAAAGAAGTATCCAATAGTTTATTAAGTAATTATATAACTTATGTATATGAGGATAGGAATGGAGTTATTTGGATAGGGACAGATAACGGAGTGAGTATATTAAATAATACTCAACAATTTAATAAAAAATATAATTATTTATTACATAACCTAGGTATTTCTGAAAGCAGTGTTACATCAATATTAGAAGATAGTCATGGAGATATATGGGTAGGAACTAAATATAATGGAGTATTTTGTTTTAACGAAGAAACAAATGAGACCATAAGATATGTTCATGATGATACAATGGAGCAATCTTTAAGCAGTAATTCTATAAACCATTTACATGAGGTAGAACCCGGTAAAATTATGCTTTCTACAGATGAGTCTGTGGATGTGATATTAAAAGAAGATGGGACTATACAAAACATTAATAAAAATCGCTTAGGAGAAGCGGCTAATAAAAATTATTTGAAATTCTATTATGATGGACAATCTACATGGGTTGGAAGCAATGAAGGTTTTTATATACATAAAAATGGTGGAAATCTTGCAAAAAGTTATAATAGTCACTTTGAGGAATATGGCTTATCTAATTATAGGGTAATTGATATCTTTCAGGATGAAGAAGATGAAAATATATTATGGTTAGCTGGTGGTAGATATACAGGGTTAATCAAGTTTCATAAAGAAGAAGGGATAATTAAGAATTATACAAGTGATGATAATAATAATGACTTAACTTATGATACTATAAACTGTATTCAAGGTGATGGTAATGGTAACTTGTGGATAGGTACCAATGCCGGTTTAAATAAATTTAATATAGAAACAGAAACATTTACTAATTATTCTAAAAAAGATGGACTTGCAAATGATTATATAAACTCTTTATTAATTGATGATGAAGGAAACTTATGGATTGGAACTAATAATGGTTTAAGTAAGTTTAACATAAAAAAACAAAAGTTTACGAATTACTCTGAAGCAGATGGTTTACAAGGAACTCTTTTTAATAGGGGAGCAGCCTATAAGACAAAGAGTGGTAAAATGTTTTTTGGTACAAATAAAGGTATTATTTCATTTAATCCAAGTGAAATAAAAGAAGAAATATATAATGAAGATAAGGTTGTATTAGGTAATATTAGAGTAAATAATCAATTAATAGATTATGATGATAATGAGATTATCAAACTTAATCATAATGAGAATAATATAGAGATTAAATATTTTTTACCTGACTATGGTAGAATAGGTGGAGTTTCATATACCTACATGCTTGAAGGGGTTGATAGTGACTGGCAATATCCTGAAAATAGAAATAATGCTATTTATACTTTGTTATCGCCAGGGAATTATACATTTAAGGTTAGGGGCATAAAGAGTAATGGAGATATAACTGAAGAAACTTCTCTTAACTTTATTGTAAAAAGTCCTATATGGAGAACTAAAACTGCATTTATACTTTATTTTATTATAATAGTTGCTATAGTTATTTATGTTAGAAATCATGTTAAAATATTAAAAGCGATAGTTGATAGGCAGACTAAGGAAATAAATGCTCAGATGGAAACAAATAGGAAGTTATATGAAAGAAACATTAAAAATGAGAAGTTTAAAAATGATTACTTTGTAAATCTTTCTCATGAGTTAAGAACACCAATTAATATTATTATAGCAACAGTACAGCTAGTACGGACATTAGTTGGAAAAGATAATTTATATAATGAAAATAGAGAAAAATATCTGAATATTATTACGAAGAGTTCTAATAATTTATTGGGAATTATAAATGATATTATAGACAGTTCAAAGATAGAATCAGGTGCATATAAGATAAAAAAACAAGAAGGTATTGATATCGTATATTTAGTTGAGGAAACTGCACTAGGAATGAGTAGTTTGATAAATGAAAAGGGAATTGAACTAATTGTAGACCCTGATATTGAAGAGAAAATAATATGTTGTGATCCTAATGAAATAGAGAGATGTATTATTAACCTTATAGGAAATGCTGTTAAATTTACTGAAGAGGGTGGAGAAATCAGAGTATTTATTAAAGATTATGGTGATTTAGTAAGTATTTCAGTAGAAGACACGGGACTAGGAATATCATTAGAAGACCAGAAGTTTATATTTAATAGATTTGAGCAAGGGAAAAATATGAATTCAACTCAGGTAAGTAGTAGTGGTATAGGGTTAACATTAGTTAAATATATAGTGGAGCTACATAACGGAAAGGTTACGTTAGAAAGTGAATTAAATAAAGGAAGTAAATTTACAATAATATTACCAGTTTAATGTTTCATATATAATTTAGATTATATAAATATATATTAATTAAAAGAGATTACCTAAAAACTTTATAGGTAATCTCTTTAGTATATATTTAGAAAATCTTTGAGTACGAATTACTTAATAATATGAAATTAAATTTTGACAAGGTATAGTCATTAAATTAAGTATACTTATTAAATATAGATTTTAATTTTTAATTATAGTAAAATGAGCCTATACTTAATTGTTAGAAGAGGAATGAACTATGGGGAAGAAAGTTAAAAGTATATATCCAGAATATTATAATGAGTTTAAATGTATAGGTGGTTCTTGTGAGGATAGCTGTTGTATTGGATGGGATATAGATATCGATAAGGTTACATTTAGAAAATATTATAAAGTACAAGATTTAGAGATGAAAAGAATGTTTCAAAAAAATGTACATAATAATGAAGAAAGTTTTAGTGATGATGTAGATTATGGAAAGGTAAAATTAAAGGATGATAAAAGATGTCCTTTTTTAGATTGTAATAATTATTGTGTAATACATTCAAAACTTGGGGAAGATTATCTTTCAAATGTTTGTACATGTTTTCCAAGGATAACAAACTTAGTTGATGGATGTTATGAAAGATCCCTTGATGTTGCTTGTCCTGAAGCTGCAAGAATTTTATTATTGAATGAAGAGGGAATTAAATTTAAAGAAAGCGAAGAGGAGATAGGTAAACATATATTATCAAACCAAGTTGATACTAAATCTAAAGAATTAAGCAATTCACTTGCAAAGTACTTTAAAGAGATAAGGAAAGTCTGTATTAAAATAATTCAAAATAGAAAATTAGAATTAACTGAAAGACTTTTCGTATTAGGTGAATTTATCAATAATTTAGAAGATGAAAGTGAAAGTAATTTTAATAACATAGAAAAGTTTATTAATAACTATGATATAAACAGAACTCAAGGTTTTTATGAAAAAAATAGTTTGTATTTTATGCTTCAAATAGATTTCTTTAAGAAGATGGTATCTTTATTAAATATAGATAAGGAAGTAGATAGTGATTTGTTTAAGAAATATACAAAGCAAATTATAGATTCGTTTAATTTGAATAGAGAAGATGCTGATAATAGAACATATATAGAGGTTTTTGAAGAATATAATAAAGAATTTCTTGATAAGTATACATATATTTTTGAAAATTATTTAGTTAATTTTATTTATAATAATATGTTTCCGTTTAATGAAAGAGAGTCTATTTTTGATGGATATATTATGTTATTAATGAGATATTCCTTTATTAGGTTTTATCTAGTTGGAAAATATATAAAGGAAAGAAATGATTCTAAAGAGGAAATAGTTAGGTTTATTCAAGTATTCTCTAAAACTATTGAGCATCATAGAAGTTATTTAACTAAATCTATAAGGTATATAAAAGAAAAAGAATTTGATAATATAGAGTTTGCTAAAACACTTTTATAAAGTAATTTATGTATATATAAGATGTTTAGCATTCTAAAAATAGATTAATTGTGTGTTTTAATGTGGGGCTGTCTCTGAAATGATTTTTAAAATCATTTCAGTAGACGGTCTTTTTATTTTTTATTCATATATTTATATGAAATTATTTCTAAATGAACAAGTTTTTTGACACGACAAATAGGAGGTTATAAACCTCCTATTCTCTGTAAAAATATACCTTTACGCTATTTTCTTTTCATGCAATAATATACCATTTCT
>NZ_JACOOP010000025.1:0-55167 GCF_014287725.1 Clostridium sp. NSJ-49
ATCAATTTTATTGTAGGTTTGTTTACCATACAATAAAAAATTCAAACTTATATAATTTTCAAAGAGCGAGCAATTCTATGAAAAATCAAGCTATTTTTTCATATCAACTTAACAGATTCCTAATATAATTTAATTACTGTATTTTAATTATATCACTTATTTAAGTTAATAGTATCCAGTTAAGTTTATAATTTATAAATAAAAAGCCAGATAGATATAATTTGTTTATCTGACTAAATAAATATTTTTGGATTTTTACTTGCAATATTTGCTATATAAATTATTTAAACATCTTATTACCATTACAGGTTCTCTTGTAACAGCTACTTCAGTAGATAGCATTAAACCATCTACATTATTTTTAATAAATTTATATATATCATTTACCTCTGAAATAGTAGGTGTATCTTGTCGTCTCATTGATTCCAAAATATATGTAGCTACAATTAGTTTTTTCTTACTTTTCTTCATTCTTGTTATAATTTTCTCTTCTACATAAGGAGTATCTTCTATTGGAATTTCTGCTTTTAAATCTCCTCGCCCTAACATTATTCCATCACTTACCTTTAAAATTTCTTCAAAATTATCTATTCCTTCTCTACATTCAATCTTTGCCCATACTTTAGGAGATTTACTTTTATAATGTTTAACTAATGCTTTTACATATTGTTTTAATTCTATTATATCATCGGCTTTAGTAACATAAGATAGACATATAAAATCTATATTATTTTGAATACCAATCTCTATATCTTGCTTATCTTTACTAGTCAAAGATAACTTCTCTCTAATCAACCCTGGTGCGTTTATACCTTTCTCTGCTCTTAATATGCCACCTTTTATCGTTATAGCTTGTATATATAAACTTCCTTTTTTTATAATTTTAAACCTCATTGTAGCATCTTTCATATACAATTCTTTAACATTTATAAAATCAGTCAGTGAACCATAATATATTATTGGAATTATCTTAATATTTTTATATCTATTCTTTTCGTATAAGTCCTTATAATCTTTTTCTAGACAAAATATCACTCTATCATTTATATTTACTTTATACTCTCCGACAAAAAGCTTTGAAATTCTTAACTTGTTCCCTTGTAAGTCTTGTAATATTTTCATATTTGGAAATTCTATATGTATTTCATTTATTAATGTTTTAAACTTATCATAATCAATATGTGAAAAATTAAAACGTGGCATTGTCATACCAGCTTGTACAAATTTTTTTATGTCTTCTATATTTTTTACAGTAGGGCCAATTGAACAAATTAAATCCATACTACCTCCTATTAACTCTATTTTATTTTCTTATAAGCCCTCTTTTTACTCTTTTGTTATACTCTAACTATATGTTACTACGATGTTTCTTCTATAAAATACTATGCTATTATTGCTAGTTTTATTATCATAAAACTATTTTATTTATATGTAAAAATATAAGATTCTCATAGCTTTTACATATTATACTTAACTATTATTAAACCAATATATTTACTTAACAGAATAATTACTAAAAATAAACTTAAGTAATTATTTAAAGTTGATATTAAAAAAGGCGAACTTTTAATTTGTTCGCCTTACTTCATTAAAATATTTTTATTATATTTTAATCATTTCTCTAGTAATATCTTTAATTGAATATGCTCCACACATCGCCATTGTATCTTCTAACTCAGATGCTAATTTATTTATATATGTTTTAATCCCCTCTTCTTCACCACCATAAAGAGCAGTAACAAAGGTTCTACAAATAAGCACTCCATCAGCACCTAGAGCTAAAGCTTTAAAAACATCTACTCCTGAACGTATTCCACCATCCACAAAAACTTTCATGGAATCTCCAACTGCAGCAACTATTTCAGCTAATACCTCTGCTGTTGCTGGACATTGATCTAATACTCTTCCCCCATGATTAGATACAACTATTGCAGCAGCTCCTGCTTCTTTTGCTTTTAATGCTCCTCTTACTGTCATTACCCCCTTTACTATAAATGGGATTCCTGCAAAATTAATAATCTCTTTGAGTTCACTAACAGATTTTGCTCCTGCTGGTGGATTCATATTCTTTAAAAAAGGAAGTCCCGCTGCATCAATATCCATAGCTACAGCAATAGCCCCAGACTCTTTTACTAAATTCATTTTTTCTTCAATAGTGTCAATATTCCATGGCTTTACTGTTGGTATACCAAATCCACCTACATTTTTTATTGCAGTAGTAGCAGCTTTCATTACATCTTGATTTACTCCATCACCTGTAAAAGCTAATATTCCTTCTTTTGCACAAGTAGATACAAGTATATTATTGTACGTCATATCATTATATTTATCTCCATAATGTAAGTTTACTGCTCCTACAGGTCCAGCAAAGAAAGGATATTTAAAAGTTTGTCCAAACAACTCTATACTCATATCAACTTTTTTATTTTCAGTTAAAGTATCCATATTAACACGAATTTCTTTCCATTTATCATAATTTCTTATAGCTGTATCACCAACACCTTTAGCCCCTGGCCCTGGTATTTGGTTCTTACACACTTTCCCATTACATTCATTACAAACTTTACAATACTCACCTATACAATCTCTTGCATTTTTTAATACTTCTTGATAATCCATAATAATAACACCTTTTCCTTATATTTATACTAAGTAATAATATATAATTATATCTTATTACTTAATTAACATAAAGTACTATTGATTAGTTAAAAATATTAACGTATCTTTATTTAAATTATTAATATCAAACATAAAACCTATTGCTTCAATAAAGCTATATCCAACACTTATAAAAATAAAAACCCTCAAGAGGTATTTTTTAAATTTCTTGAGGATTTAACTATTAATATTACTTTTATTTATTTAACAATTCGTAGATATCTGATAATTCTAATTCAGTATTGTTTATATCATTATCATATAAATTCATCTCTGTATTATTTAAAAGTTCATTCGGTAACAATACTGTAAAAGTACTTCCTTCATTTACTGTACTATCTACAAATACTTGTCCACCATGAAGATTTACTAGTGCTTTTACTATACTAAGCCCAATCCCACACCCCTCATTCATACGACTAAATGACTTATCAACTTGAACAAATCTATCAAATATAAATTCTTTACTCTCATCAGAGATTCCTATTCCTTCATCCTTAATGTCTATTCTAACAAATTCATCTTCTACTAATACATTAACATATATACTTTTATTTTCCTTAGAAAATTTAATTGCATTTGACAATAAATTAAGTATTGCTCTTTCAATCATAGAAGCATCACATTTAATTATATGTTCTTCCACATTAGTATCAAACTGCAGCACAATTGACTTAGATAATGCATAATTAACAACAGATAAAGTTACTTCTTCAATCAAAAACACTATATCATAATTTCTAAAATCAGCTTTTAAAATCCCCATATCTATCATTGATATATCCATTATATTGTTTATTAATCGTAACATTCTTTTGCAATTAATATGTAAACTCTTATTATATTTTTTATAAGTTGATTTAAAACTTATACACTCTTTATCTGCTGCACTATCTAATAATTGTACAGTTGAGTAAAAAATATTTAAAGGTGTTTTTAGTTCATGAGATATATTAGAGATAAAATCACTTTTTTCTTTATCATAAATCTTAAGTTTTTCTAATTCTAACTCTCTCTTTATTTCATCAGAAATATCCATATATGATACTGCTATTTCTTTATTATTTCTATACGTGCTAATTAATTGGACTGTACAATCAATTGTTTTATTTTCTTCTTTATTATTTATAATTCCTCTCCAAAGCCCAGTTTCATTTAAAGAATTTAATATTTCATTCCTTTTACCTGTTGCTTTCATTTTAGCTTTTAATAAATCATCAAGACAATTATTTTGTATATCGTTTGTTCCAAAATAAAATTCCTTAAGCTTTCTATTTGCATATATTACTTTACCATCTTCAGTACATATAAACATAAAACTATGCTTATTATTATCTGCTAACTTATAAAATACACTTAGATTGTCATTTAATATTTTAGTTCTACTTATGTACAAATACAATTCTATAAAGCTACCTACAATAACTATACAGAAACATATATATGTTATTGAAACAGACATTAATTTTACATAAAATGATGCAACTCTTATTCCATATATTGCGTATAGAGCCTTTAATGCAAGCACAAAAATACTTGAACTTAAAACTATGTATAAATATTCTTTTTCTTTTAGTCCTACTATAAATAACCTTACTGATACTACAATATATACTACCATTAAAAACATATTATATAATATGAAAAAATAATTGCTATAGTATATACTAACGCTATTATAATTATATTCTAAAAAACCAAATACTATTGTGTACAGTACTATAAATATCATTGATTTCTTTTTATTATTAACTATTAAACTCCTTAGTTTAGATTTAGGAGAAATCGTAATAATAAGTAAAAGTATCCTTAATAAAGAAGTTGATACAACAATATAATTTGATATATTTATTTCTTCATGATAAAAAGTAAGATAGTCTATATGTCCTAATGCTATACCTATAGCTAGTCCTAAGTACATTAACGATATAATAAATATGTTATCTTTTTTCACTCTATTATATGATATTAAACAACTTATAAATGCCAAAGCAGATAATATAATATTAAAAGTTTTAATAAACACCAATGTTGATTCTAAATATGTATAATCATTATTTCTATTAATAAAAATATTACCAATTAAAGAACTTAATATTAATATCATAATTACAGCTATATAGATAAAGAACTTAGTTTCTCTCTCTTCTAAATACTTATTTTTTAAACTTTGTTTTAAGATCACTCTTCATACACCCTACTTTTCCAAATACTACCCTTAGACTCAATTTACTTATTTTTCTTTTTATTAAACAAATATCCATGTAATTTTCTATTATATTACACTCATTTGTAATGTCAAGTATTTTTTATAAATTTATATAACATAAAATAACTAATTCCAACAATATCTATCCTATTTATATCTATCATAAATAAATCAGTTACTTTTCCTCTTGAAATTTCTCTAATATCATTTCATCCTAAAACCTTTGGTGTTTTATAATCAGCACTGAATTATTTCTAGTTTATAGTCTATACAATAAATAGTATACTCTTAGCTCATCTAAAAGATTGGACCCATCATTACTATATATTTCATCTACTGCTAGTAATGATGGTATATTTAATTTAATAATATAAGGCTTTATCAAGTTCAAAATGTACTTAAACATTTAATGAACTTTATGTCACTATGAATTCTTTTACTTTTTGTTAATTTCTTTGTTCTTTTATATATTTATAGCTTCCTCTAATTCTCAAATAAATTGCTTATTCCTCCAAGAATACTTCCTTCATCTTTTGATCTACCAGCTAATTGTGGAGCTGCTGATATAACTCTATCTGCAAGTTTGCTAAATGGTAAACTTTGAATCCATACATCCCCTGGCCCTGTTAATGTAGCAAAGAATAATCCCTCCCCGCCAAAAACAGTATTCTTAAGTCCTCCTACAAATTGAATATCATAACTTACATTTTTAGTCATAGCAACTAAACATCCAGTATCTATTTTTAATATCTGTCCTGGTATCAACGTTTTTCTAACTATAGTTCCTCCACCATGTATAAAAGCTAATCCATCCCCCTCAAGTTTTTGAAGTATAAAACCTTCGCCTCCAAAGAATCCTGCTCCTAATCTTTTAGTGAAGGCAATTCCTAAACTAATTCCCTTTGCACAACATAAAAATGCATCTTTCTGACAAATTAATGATCCGCCTAAAGCTTTTAAGTCCATTGGTAATATCTTTCCAGGATAAGGTGCAGCAAAAGCAACACTTTCTCTTTCATATCCCTGGTTTGTAAATGCTGTCATAAATAAACTTTCTCCAGTTATTACTCTTTTTGCAGCTCCTCCTAGCTTACCAAAAAGTCCACTATTTTTACTCTTTTCACTACCATCTCCAAATATAGTCTCCATAGTAATACTATTATCCATCATCATCATAGCCCCTGCTTCAGCTACTACTGTTTCTCTTGGATCTAAAACTATTTCTACAAACTGCATCTCATTACCGTGAATTTTATAATCAATATCATGTACCATTTAACTACTCCTTAAAAACAATTATTTACTGTAAATTCATATATCTATTTATATTCTACACATACCACCTTTACCCCTTTATCTGATTATTTATCGCATCTAAATATATATTAAAACTTTATTTATTTTAGAAAAAACTCAAATCAATTAATAATATATTACCTTGAATTTATCAAAAAAATACTTTTCTTTACACATTTTCGACATTCTTTCATAGAATGAATTATAAATATCTTTAACAGATAAATTATTTTTTATATTTTAACTTAGGAGGAAATTAATATGGTTGATTATAGTAATATTTTAGATGATGATTGTTGTGGTTGTTCAGATTTCTCTGACTTTTCATCTTATGACAACTTTGACGATGAGTGTAACAGGTGTGAAGATATATTAAATACTAATTTTGCTAGCGATTGTACTAACAATTCTAATTTTGATGTTGATTTAAGAACTGAACTAATCATAAAAGAATCACCACAAACTATTTGTAATGTTTTACAAGAACTTTGTAATCAAAAAATTAAAATTGATGGTTTTGAAATTCAAGCAATATGTGATCACTGTTCAGTATTTAGATTTGTTGTTGGTTCTGATAATTGTCAAAAACTTACAGATATTCAAGTTGCTAAATCTATATTATCAACCCTTGATATTAGCTATCTAGACGACGCAATTTTCAAGGTAACTTCAACAAGGAATTCAAGAGTAAATCTAGCAAATCTTTATTGTGCATTACAAAGAAATGCACAGGTAAATGCCGCATACCCATCAACAACTAATGGTTTATATTTTCAAGCTACCCCAATCGATGAAGCACTTAACACTTTAAAAGTTTCAAATTGTGCTAAATGTACAAGATAACTAATTATATTAAATTATAAGGTTATTATTAAATTAAAGAAAGAAGCTAAACATATTAGTTTCTTTCTTTAATTTTTTCAGTAACTAGTGAATAATGTCATAAATAAATTTTTCTATTGTGGATTAATAAATAATCTATCTTTACATATATCCTACGTTAATATGTTATAATGATATGAAACTTAAGAAAAATGGAAGGTATAATAATATGAACTTTAAAGATTTAGGAATTAGTAACGATATAGAAAATATATTAAAGAAATCTGGAATTAAAACTCCAACACCAATTCAACAGGATAGTATAATACATATTTTAAATAAAAAAGATGTTATAGCTGAAGCTCAAACAGGTACTGGAAAGACCTTAGCCTTTTTATTACCTATATTTGAAAATATATCATTAACTTCTGATGGCATTCAAGCTTTAATAATCTCTCCTACAAGAGAACTTGCAATTCAAATAACTGAAGAGGCAAATAAATTAAGTCTTGCTAAGGATATAGGTGTTTTATCTATGTATGGTGGTAAAGATATTGGGTCCCAAATGAAAAAGTTAAAAGGAAATATAAGGATTATAATTGCAACTCCTGGAAGACTTTTAGATCATCTTAAAAGAAAAACTGTAAATTTAAGTACTTTAAAAACTATAGTATTAGATGAAGCTGACCAAATACTTTTAATGGGATTTAGAAATGAAATTGATACTATAATGAAGGAAACTCCTAAAAAGAAGCAAACGTTATGCTTCTCTGCTACTATGAATGCTTCTGTAAAAAAACTTGCTTATAGATATATGCAAGACCCTGTACTTGTAACTGTAAAAAAAGAAGAAGTAACTTTAACTAATATTAAGCAAGAAGTTGTTGAAACAATTGATAGAGAAAAAAGAGAAACTTTATGCAAAGTTTTAGATCAAGATAATCCTTTTATGGCCATAATATTCTGCAGAACAAAAAGAAGAGCTGATGAGCTTGAAATTGTTATGCATAGACGTGGATATAACTGTAAAGTAATTCATAGTGATATTCAACAATCTAAAAGGGAAAGAATAATGAAATCTTTTAAAAATGCTGATATACAATATTTAATTGCAACTGATGTAGCCTCTCGTGGATTAGATATTAGTGGGGCTAGTCATATTTATAATTATGATATTCCTGAATCTGTTGAAACTTATATTCATCGTATTGGCAGGACCGGAAGAGCTGGAAATGAAGGTTATACATGTCTATTTGTAGATCCTAAGGATTCTAAAATGCTTTCACAAATTGAAAATGAAATTAAGCTTAGAATTCCTAGAAGAACTTTAGAATAGTTATTATCTAATAACTGAAAATTATAGCCTATTTTTAAAAATAATAGACAGCTTGTGTTAGTAATAACTTCGTTTATTATAATTAAAGGAGAGTAACTAAAATATAACTTTGTTACTCTCTTTTTAAATTTTCTTATTTATTTAAGATTTTCTTTATTCTCCCTTCTTTTCTCTCCTTCCCCTGTGGTAATTCACACTCATAATATCCAAGAGCAATATGATATGTTGGAATATATCCCTCTTCTACTCCCCACTCTTTCAGAATATCATTCCCATACTCACCCTCAAAAGTTTTATCAGCTCGTCCAACCATACAAGATCCAATTCCTAATGAATGTGCTGATATCATAATATTTTGTGCTACAACAGCACAGTCAGCATATGTGTATAGATAGTTATTAGGTGCGAATAATGTTATAACTGTTGGTGCTCCATAAAAAGCACTTTTTATATTTCTATCATCTGCAATACTAGGTTGGTCTTTAGATACTCCTAATTTTGCATTCTTCGGAACACTTTCATAAAAAGCTCCACGATTAATCTTTCCAAGCCTTTCATTAACTTCTTCATTTTGTGATACTACAACTAATGCCGATTGTCTCCCACCTGCATTAGGAGCATAAATACCAGCTTCTAAAATTTCGTCTAGTTTATCTTCTTCTATTTGTTTCTTTAAATATTTACGAATTGAACGTCTTTCCTTTATACATTTAATTACTTCATTCACTTTTATCTTCCCCTTATATTTAAATCATAAATTTATTAATAGTTGCATGCATTCTTAACTGTAATTATAATATCATTAGGTGTAAAAGCTTGGAAAGTAGGCACTTTTATGTTCGCTACGCACCTTTTGGTATGAATTGATATTTTACTTACTTTGGAGGAAAAATTTTATGAAGACAAAAAAAGAACTACCCCTTTGTCCAGTTGCAACAACTGTTAGACTTATAGATAGTAAATGGAAGCTATTAATATTAAGAGATCTTTTAGCTGATACTAGACGATATAGTGATTTTCAAAAAAGTATACCAGAAATTAGCCAAAAAGTATTAACTCAATCTTTAAAGTCTATGGTTGAAGATGGTATTGTAATCAGAACTGCATATCCTGAAGTACCCCCTAGAGTTGAATATAGTTTAAGTGCTCTTGGAAACTCATTAAGACCTGTTATTAATGTAATGGAAGCTTGGGGAAAAAACTATCAAGCTAATTATAAATAACTTTCTTTATTAGATACTGTTGATATATTATACTTAATATTTATCTGTGTAAGTATAACATATCAACACTTTACTCTAATGGAAATTAACAGAAAAATATATTAACATTCTAAAACATAATTTTTAATATTGATAATCCATTTTCTTAAAGAAATCTACTTTTGGTTCTAGGAATTTAAATTTGTGATTTTCACTATCTTTAAAATAGAAATTAATAGGTTCAAATATATTATCCCAATTCCATATTTCATCACCAATATTTAGATAATCCTTAAACATTTCACATCCTTCTGGAGCTATTGGATGTATTAGCATAGCTATAACTTTACAAGCATAGAAGCAATCTGAAACTACTTGTCTTTTTAATTCATCATTTTTTATATTGTTAGTCCAATACTTATTTATTTCTCTTATATATTCGTCTAAAACATATGCTATTCTATGAAAATCTTGATTGTACATATGTCTTTCGTATTCAAAAACTGCCTTCTCTGTTATTTCTTTTATTTTTATACTTACTTCTTCAGTAGGTATATCTTCATTTAAGCTTTGCAATGTATAGAAGCATGAACGAATAAGTCTATTAAATACGTTTGTTAAAAGGTTTCCTTCTTTTAATACTGGATCCGTTCCTACTTTTTCCTCTTCCTTCATATAAACTTGTGGTTTAAATCCAACACTCTTTGATGATAAGCCTAAACTCATAAAGTGCATACGTAATTGATCTTTAGTATAATATTTTAATAATTCATCTGCCATTGGAGGCTTTATTTCCGAACTACTACTTGCTTTTTTATCCATAAATAAAATATGCTTATTAGCAACTATATGTGGTAGATTTACTTTAGTAACATCCACACTTTCTCCTTTGGCTATTTTTAAACCTATAAACATTGCCATTTCTGCAATAGAGTAAAAATAAATATTATCTTCACCTATAAATTGATAAACCATTGAATCATCTGATTCCCACCAATTACGCCATTCTTCTGCATCCTTACCTTTTGATTCTAAGTAAGTTTTTAAAAATGATATTGGCGCCCATAAAGATTCAGGCCACACCCAGAATGTTAAATTCTTTAAATCATCTCTATCTGGAACCTTTACTCCCCATGAAATATTCCCTGATAATCTAAAAGGTACTAAAGTCTTACCACTAGTGTAGTTAATACTTAAATTTTCCAATACTTCCTTAGCTCTATCTCTATCTTCTAAATGTTCAAAAACAAAAGTTATTGATGACTTTTTCTCTTCATCAATAGTTTCATGATTTGGGAATTTAGCTTCCAGTTCGGCTAAATTGTCAATATATTTTCTAGGAACATAAATCACTGGTTTCTTTAAAAATTCTTCTATAGCTTTTATTTCATATTTTCTTCTATTAGTATTTTTCTTTAAAAACTCATTAAGCTCTTGCATAACATCCATTGAATCATCTAAAGTAAAATACCAATTATCTACACTTTTTAGTACTGGTTTTTTACCTGACAACGTGCTAATTGGATTAATTAATTCCGATGCCATATATTGATGTCCTAATGAACATTCTTCCGCATAGGCCTTATCAGAGTTACACCCAGCAATTGGACATTTACCAACTACTTGTCTTCCATTAAGAAAAGTTTTCTTTTCTTCATCATAAAATTGCAATGCTGACATCTTTTTTATATATCCATTCTCAAATAAAGTGTTAAAGATATATTCTGATACTTCCTCATGAATTTCTCCTGTTCTTCCAAGAGCCGAAGCACCAAAAATATTTAGACTAATATTGTAGTCTTCTAAGGTTTTCTTTTGACTTAAATGATTTCCTCTAACATAATATTCTATAGTATTTTCGTAGCCTTCTTCTTTTAATTTTCTATAGCTTTCAAGAATTGGAGAACCATAGCAATCTGTACCTGATATAAAGATTACATTTTCTTTTCCTATTCTATCTCTTAAAAATCTTGCAAATATGTCTGCATGGACAAACATTCCTCCTACATGACCAAAATGAAGATTTTTATTTCCATATGGCATTCCAGCAGTAATAACAGCTTTTTTAGGAAATATTGGTCTTTCATTTCTATCTAATCTTTTACTTATCATAATAATCTCTCCTTTAAGATTTCTAAATTTTATAAGTTATTCGAGTATAGTATTTTTAACGTCAAAAAAGCCCCTGTAGAACGTAAATTCCACAGGGGCGAAAGTTCAATTTCGCGGTACCACCCTTTATTCTTAAAATGTCACCATTTTAATCTCATCAAGTACACCATCTTCCTAAAAGGTCAAATCATACTCTAGTTCTGTAACGTGAACAAACGTCATATTATCACTTATAAACAATTTTATAAGATCCCATATGCAGCTCCAAGCCTTGTTTCATTATGATTTCATAATTTCCTTCCACCAAACGGAAACTCTCTGTATATTACTTCATAACTACTCTTCTCTTCATAGCCTTTATTTGTCATAATTATATAACTTTAAATATTACCTGTCAATTATATACATTAATAATTTTGAAACTTCTTATTTCTAATTAATATATATGTTTATAGTTTTTTAATTATTTATTAAACCAGTCATTAGGATATTGATTAAAATAATGTGGCGAAAACTCTACTATCTTGTACACCTGTATTCCATTAACTTTTAATGGTTCATTACATAAATAGTTATCTACTTTTTCAATAGACTCTGATTTCATAATAAATAATCCACCACTCATATCTTCTTTAAGACCGGACATTAATATTAATCCTTCATTCATTGCTTTTTGTGAATACTCAATATGGTTTTTCATAATATTATCATTCATTAAATCCGCATTTATTATTGTTCCCTCTACTATAAAATATCTCATTTTTCATAACCTCCTTTAATTAACTTAGTAATAGCCATCTACAATTTATTAAATCATATTTTATATTATAGATATATTCTGTATCATCAACAATACTGGTACAAGTAAATTTCCACATAAGATTTCCTGCTAATTTTTCAAAACTTCTATTCAAAATATTATTTATACAGATTACCTTAGTCCCTTCATTCTCTTCTTCGTATTTAAACTTTATAGGATTTATCTTACCGTTTTCGTCAAACCAAGCTATCATCTGTATAGTTTTTGCTAATCCTTTCACCATAATCATCTCCTATAATATACTTCCCATCATAGGGTAATCGTCTTCTCCATTACCTCCACTTAAAGGTTTTATATCCGAACTAATAAATACAGACCTAAATACTGCTTTATCTCCAAATCGCTCTCTTATGTTATCTATAGCCCTATCTAAAGATCGTTTCTTATCTATATTTTTATCATCAAAAAATGTTCTTTGATAAAATTCATTGCTACATAAATGACTAAAGCGTACTCCTAATTGCCTAATAGGTTGATTATTCCACATTTCATCAAAAACACTAGTAACTTGATGAAATATTTCTTCTGTTGAATCTGTAATATTATTCAAAGTTCTTTGATGTGAAAACTTAAAAAATCCATTAGTTTTTATTGATACTGCAATTAAACTACACATACTATTATTTTTTCTTAATCTCATAGATGCTGTTTCTGTTAATGATAATAATATTTTCAATGCTTCTTCTCTTGTATATATATCTTTACTAGTAGTAGTTGAATTACCTATCCCCTTAACTTCTATATAATTACTAGCTCTAACCTCTGAATTTTCAATGCCATTGGCATAATTATGAATTACACTTGCATAGCTTTTAAAAATAGGTTTAAGAAACTCTAGATTATATTGAGCAAGCTCTCCTATTGTATTAATATTCAACTTAAGTAACTTGGCTTCTGTAGCTTTTCCAACCATAAACAAATCCCGTATATTTAGTGACCACATTTTATCCTTAATCTCATTTTTAAAAAGGGTGTGAACAGAGTCCTTTTCTTTAAAGTCACTAGCCATTTTAGCAAGTAATTTATTATGGCTAATACCTATATTTACTGCAAATCCTAACTCTTCCTTTATCCTAAGTTTTATTTCATAAGCTTTTTCCATATACTTATCTTTAAAATGACTTACATCCATAAATACTTCATCTACTGAATATCTTTGTATTACTGGGGTATATTCCTTTAACAGCTCAACCATAGCATTGCTACACCTCATATATAAATTATAATCTGGGGGATATATCTTTAAGTTAGGACATTTTTTTAAAGATTCTGCTATTGATTCTCCTGTTTGAATATTATACTTTTTAGCTGGTATTGATTTTGCCAACACTATTCCATGCCTATTTTCTCCATCTCCACCAATAATAGAAGGTATAGTTCTAATATCTATATCATTTTCACCATACTGCAATTGTTTAACTGCAGTCCAAGATAAGTATGCAGAATTAACATCAATATGAAATATTATTCTCTCTGGACAAGAATCCATTTATACCACTTCCTTAATAAATAAATGCTACTTTTAATTATAAAGAACATATGTTCTGTTGTAAAGATTTTTTCATTTATTTTTTCAAAAATTATATTTTTATCTAATTAAAACCTAGTATCGGTATTTTTATCCAACAAAAAAGTCACAGATTCCCCTGTGACTTTTAATAAAAAAATTCCTATTAGGCTCTTTAGATAGATTTAGATTTATATACATATATTCATTTAAATTTGTTAAACATAAAGTATCTAATATTTAAATTATAGAAAACTCTTTTTCTGATTTTGTTGTTTTGTATGAACCAATAACAAAGAAAACTACTGCAAATAATATAATAATGAATATATGTGGTACTATATCTTTAAATCCTAATCCTAATTGTAAATCACTTATTGCTTCTATTGCCCATCTAGTTGGTGTCAAATATGAAATATTATTTACCAGCTTTGGCATTATATCTAATGGTACGAAACATCCTCCAACAATTATTAGAATAATATTTAAAAAATTAAAAATCATATTAAACTCACTATAGGTATTACAAAAAGCTCTAATACATATAGCTAGTGATACTGACACTAGCCCAACGACACCCATTATTAGCAATAGCATTCCACTACTAACACCAATGTTAGTACCTAAAATTTTCATTCCTAGTATTCCTATAATAGCTTGTATAAAAACTACTAAATAGTTGCTTAAAAGGTCAGCTAAATAGTACTGATATGATTCTACTGGTGCCATAAAAAGTCTATTAAATACATTTTCATCTTTTTCTTCATAATAATGTAATGATCCACTACTTCCTCTAAGTAACATAAAGAATATAATAAAACCAACAAATATACTTGATTTTAAGTAATCTTCTCTCAAATCTGAAAGTGGTTTTCTCTCAATTTTAACTTCTCCGTCATTTTTATAATTATCTAAAACCTCTATATACTCTTGTTTACTTTCACATACATTAGCTAAATTTCTAACATTTACAACTTCAGGGTACAGCATGTCACTAATAATATCTTTAATATCAACATCATTATCAGTAGTTGTTATTAAAATCTTATCTTCATTTCCAGTAAATAATGCTTCTTCATATCCTTCTTTAAAAGATATAACACCGAATATAGTTCTTTCTGCTAACTTATTATTTATATCATTTTTATCCGTATTTATAACATTAATAAAATTTGTGTCTTGTAAAAATTCTACTAAAGCTTCTGTAGTCTTTGTATTATCATTATCTACTATCCCAATATTCAAAGAATTTCCACCACCAAAGCTAAGTATTTTACCCATAAGCAATAAAATTAGAATAGGAGCTACTAAGGTTAAAATAAAATTAACCTTTTTCTTTACTACTGAAATATATAAATTATTCTTAAATAGAATCGATACATTTGCCATCAATAAAATCTTCCTTTCCAAGTATATAGTATATTAATGCTAATAATATTATTGTTGCTAAAGAACCTATAATAACCCATGTAATTAACATAGAGCTGTCACCGTTATAGATATATCTAAATAGTCCATTATTAAACCATCTTAATGGTGATATCTTTGTAACAATATTGAATAGAACATTTACATCATCACCTAAAGCTATATATCCTCCCCCTAAGAAACATAAAATTGGAATTACTACTGAAGATCCTATTATTTCACCTCTATCTTCATCCTTTAGTACTATTGATAAAAACATACTTAAAGATATCACTAACGTAATAAAAGGTAATGATGCAATAGGAAGGATTAAAATATTATTTCCATAGTTAATGCCTAAGATAAATTTAGATATTAGATATGCTAGCGTAGTAGTTGAAAATGCAAATACAGAATAACCTATAAAAGATGCAAAATAATATTTTCTATTTGAAATTCCAGAAAGTAAAATCCTGTCCTTTATATTTCTTTTTCTTTCTTCCTTCATATAATAAATTGGCATTGAAAAGTAATAAAATATCATAAGCCCAATCTCTGCCACACCATAATAATCCATTGATGATGGTGACTTAGTACTTGCTATAGTTTCTACATCTAAAATTTCATTTTTTTCTATAGGAGTTATTGTAAAATCTCTTTGTGGATTAACATTATACATCTCTAAAGTGGCATTTAAACCATTGCTTATCCCCTTCAACATTCCATATACTATAGATGAATTAGTAATATACTTATCGTTAGAATATATCTCTATTATTCCTTTATTTAAATAGAGAAACACTGATTTTTCAATTCTAACTCTTTGTTTAGCTTCTTCTATTGAAGTTGCTTCTTTAAATTCTATTTCTAACCCCGAATCTATTTTCTTAAAAGCCTTTAATACTTCTTTTGAATAATCGTCTCCATTATCAATATATAAGACATCTAATTTATCTAAAGATGTATCTCTACCTGTTTCAAAATCATTTGAAAGAGTAAAACCTAGAACAAGAATTAAGAATACTGGAAAAAATATCTTAAAGAGTGTACTATTTTTCTTTCTTATTTGATTTAATATTATCCCTTTAATTATTGATATCATAACTCCTCCTAATCTCTTAAACTTCTACCTGTTAAAGTTAAAAATACAGTTTCAAGTGTTATTTCCTTAAAGCCTAAATCTAATATTTTTACATTTGAATCAGTTATACTTTTTATTAATATATCTAGGTTGTTTATTTCCTTTTGAGTATTTATTGTTAAACAGTTTTGGTCAATGATAATTTCTGATACACCTTTTATCTTTTTAATATTTTCTATTTCAAGCTTATAAACATCATCAACACGTATCTGTAAAGTTTTCTTATCACTTACCATAGACTTTAACTCATCAGTACTTCCTTCAACTATTATCTTTCCTTTATCTATAATTCCTATCTTGCTACAAAGATTCTCTGCTTCTTCCATATAGTGAGTAGTATAAATTATAGTAGTCCCATTTTTATTTAAAGTCTTTACAGCATTTAAAATATGATTTCTTGATTGAGGATCGATTCCTACAGTAGGTTCATCCATTATAATCAATTTTGGTTCATGAACTATCGCACAAGCTATATTTAATCTTCTGACCATTCCACCTGAAAAACTTTTTGCTTGGTCTTTAGCTACATCTAGTAATCCAACAAATTCTAGTGCTTTATTAACACTTTCCTTAAGCTTATTTCCTCTTAAACCATATAACTCTCCAAAAAATTTAACATTTTCATAAGCAGTAAAGTCTTTGTATACAGCAACATTTTGAGGAACTAGCCCAATCTTTTTCTTAACATCCATGTTATGCTCTTGCACATCTACCCCAAATATCTTTAAAGAACCAGAGTTTGGCTTTAATAAAGAGCAAAGCATATTTATAGTTGTGCTTTTACCAGCCCCATTTGGCCCAAGTAGACCATATATTTCACCTTCATCTATAGATAAGTTAATATTATCAACAGCAATGTTATTACCATACTTCTTCACTAAATCTCTTATTTCAATAACCTTCATTTAAATACCCCCAAGTTTTATCTTATACCATCATTATAGGAAATATATAAAAATCAACCTACTATACAAAGTCATAAATTGCATATGACAAAAGTCATATTTAATTGCTTCGCCTTTATATTAAGGGGATAAATTTTTATAAATACTATAAAAAAGGTTACCTGGAGTATTACTAATATGGATGGGAAAATAATATTAAATTTAACAATAGGCTTAGATTGCTATATAGCAGATGAAAATGATGGATTCGACTAGATAATTTGAGATGGTGATTTGACTCTAAATACGAAATCAAAACTCTTCGATATTATGTTGTTGAAGAGGGTATTATAATAATGAGATATTTAAAAAGAAATAAATAAACTAGTGCCAGTAGGTATATTTGTGCAAAAACAAAACACCTACTGGCACCTATTCAATATCTCTTAATTTAATAATAAAATTATACATGTTCATTTATACTTTTATCTCAAAGCCATATTCACTTAACACAAAATCATCAATTCTTTCTTCATAGATTCCATCAACTTGCTTAAAGCCATTCTTTAAATAAAAATTTATTGCAGGTTTATTTATATCCACAACAAAAAGCCGTATATATTTAGCACTGCTATCTCTTGCAATGGCAATTGCTTTATTAATCATTACGCTGCCAATTCCTTTTCTTAAATAATTGACATTAACTCCAAACCTATCAATATATAATGCTTTAGCATTTTTATTTCCCCATTTCATATACTCTTCTCCTAAATTTGAATTGCTTAAAGCAAAAGCTGAAACTATCTCATCGTTTTCCGTTAAAACATAAAGACGATTATTTACAATATCATCATAGAAAACCTCACATGGATAAATCTCATTCCAAATCTGTATGTTATTTTTATTCATGTTATCAATTATTTTTCCGTATATAACTTTGATTTTGGGTAAGTCATACATATTAGCTAATCTTAAATTCATCTGAATTCACCTCTAACTTGGAATTTAACTGAGACTCTAAATCTCCTTAACCTACCTTTTGTAAAGCTATATTATTTCTAGCTTACCTCTTTTTTGCTACATAAAAAACCTTGTATGTTCTATCTTCTATAGGAAACATTCTAAAGTTTTTATATCTACCAACTATTTCAAATCCAGATTTCAAAAGATATTCATCCATTTTTTCAACTGAATATGCCCTTTGAATATGATTTTCTAACTCATTATTTCCAAAATCAAAAAGTGTAGTAGCTATTTGAGTTGTTTTATCATATTCTAATATTTGCTTAAAATGTATATTATCAAATACCCTATTGATTACACCAAAATGCTTATCCTCATATAAATAAGGTGTGTTAACATCAAATATAAAAAATCCATTTTCATTTAAGTTATTATAAATACTACTCATAGCATTTTCCATATCCTCATCAGTAGTTATATAATTAATAGCATCAAAAGCACATGTAATCATATCAAATTTCTTCTTCATATCAAAATTTCTCATGTCTGCTACTATAAATTCAATTTCTGTTGTAGTTTCTTTAGCTACATTAATCATGTCCTCTGAAATATCCATTCCGCTAACTTCAAAGTTCATTTTCTTCAACTCATTTGCAAGTATCCCTGTACCACACCCAACATCTAAGATAGAAGTTATCTTTAAATCTAATGTATTAATTACATTTGTAATTAAATCAATATATCTAATACTATCATTACCCCAATCCTTTTTGTAAAATTTAGATAATTTCTCATATGCCTTCATTTCAATCACCCCTTTAATTTAATAACCTAACTTATTTATTGCTGACTTTTCCTGCAATAACTGCAGCTAAATAAATTATTGCTATACCAGTAAATGCCTCATCCCCAAGAAGCATAGTTGTAGTAAAGCATACTATTAATCCAATTACAAAAACTTCTACTGATCTCCAAAGATCAAACTTCAATTAAACTCTCCCCCTGTCTCTTAGTTACCACTATATATTTAATTCTTTGGGTTTACTTACCTTTTATATAGTAAATTGCTATTTGTGTTCTATGTTCTAAATCTGTCTTATCTAAAATAGATGTAATATAGTTTTTTACAGTTCCTTCTGATATAAATAGTTTTTTTGATATTTCTTTATTAGTTAATCCATCTGCTATGGCTTCCATAATATTTAATTCTCTTTCTGTAAATAAACTTGTATCTATTTTCTTTTCTGATTTATTGTTAACTTTAAGTAGCTTATCTGTTATCTTATTTAATACCTCTTCTTGAATGACGCAATTTCCACTGCTCACTACTTTTATAGTTTCTATTATCTTTCTAGGTGATGTATTTTTTAATAAGTATCCCTTAGCTCCATAGTTCAATGCTTCTTTTATATATTCATCTTCATCAAAAGTAGTTAAAATAATTACCTTAGTGTTAGTTCTCTTAGTTATTTCTTTTGTAGCTTTTACTCCATTAACTAAAGGCATTCTTATATCTACTAAAGCAATATCAACTGAGTTTTTAATACAATAATCCACTGCTTCTTGTCCATTACTAGCTGTAGATAAAACTTCTATTTTGTCATCAGAGCTTAATATTATTTTTAAACTCTCCCTTATTAAGGAATCATCATCTACTATTAAGATTTTAATCTTTTCCATATAGCCTCCTTTAAAATGGAATTATTAAAATTACAGAAAATCCATCTGTACCATCAACTATCAGCTGTCCATTGATTTCTGCAATCTTCTCTTCTAAATTAGATAAACCAATGCCCTTTTTAACTTCCATTGAGCCTATACCATTATCTCTAACTTCTAACTTGATAATTTTATTTAAGATTGTTATGTTTACATCTATTTCTGTACCCTTAGAATATTTAATTGAATTTGTGCTTAATTCCTTTACAGCTTGTACAAAAATAATCCAATTAGATGCTGATATTTTTTCTAAATCACCTGAATGTCTTATACTATATTTAAATCTTGTATTTTTAGTCTTTTCTTCTAATATTAATTTGATTCTATTAATTCCTAATTCTTCTTGCTGTGGTCTAATTTCTCTTAAAATCATTCTAATATCATTCATACCTTTTCTTAAGTTATCAATAGACATATCTAATAGTTTTTTTCCTTGCTCCTTGTTATTATCAATAGTTAGTTTAATAGCTTCTAACTGAAGCAACGTTCCCGATATTGTGTGACCTATTCTATCGTGAAGCTTTCCAGAAAGCTTATTTCTTTCTTCTAATTGCATTGTATACAGAAATTGCTCTTTAAAATTCTGTTCTTCTTTTAATCTGCTTTGAAGTTTATATATTTCTTTTCTTCTTTGTTCATTTTCTCTCTCCATTTTAAATAAGTTATGTTGTTCCTTAAAATAATATGAAAAGAATAATGCTATAACTAAAACCAATACTATAATTTCACTATTTAATAAATAGTCTCTTATTAATAATAAAGGTAAAGCAATTAAAGCAAATAAAATACCTTTATCTTTTATCTTTCCTAGAGCAAGCTCTAGCATTGTAATTATTAATAAAACCATAGCTATAGGAATAAACTTTATTCCTATAAACAAAGCACATAAACCTTCAAAAGCACTTAGTATAATTCTATATTTCTCTTTTACTATTCCATTTGAAAATATTGATATTAAATATAAAAGCATTAAAATTATTAATGACTTATCTATTTTTTGCATTTTTGTTATTGATAATAACATATATACAAATATTATTAATTTTACTTTTATTGAAATATGTTTTAGTTCCATTCACCCACCCCCAAATGTTCACAAAAATATTTTACCATAAATTGTATAATTTAGTAAATTATATTATTATTTTTATGATAAATAATATCATTTTTTAACAGAAGATATTATAAAAAGCTATAGATTACTCTATAGCTTTAATAAATAACTAAATATAAATTTTATACTACTGCCCATTAAACTATTATTAATCGACCTTTTTTTCAAATACTAAATCAAATTCCTTAACTTTACCTTCTCCAGTTTTATAAGTAGGTATTGCAGTTACAAATCTCCATCCTTCTCTAGCTAATTTATCTATCACCTCTCTATGATCCGGTTCTGTAAAAAACGTTCCCCCTGATGATTTTTCATATCTATACTTATACATAAATCCATCCCCTTAATCTATATTTTTTTACTATGCTTATTCTAGATAAAACACCTTATTACAGTATAATTTTACTGTTTTATGTTATTAATTACAACAAAAAAGGAGATAGTAAATATAATTACAAATAATGTTTTCTTTAGACAGAAGCCTTTAAACATAAAAAAATCTACCAAAAGAATTTATTAAAAATCAATAAAACTTAATAGAAAGAAGAATAACTCAGTAGAGAGTTTAGCCTAAACTAAACCCTCTACTGAAAATATCTACAAAAACTTATTTAACACTTCTATAGAGCTATTTATTTCAGAGTAATCATTAATTTCAATAGTCATTGATGGATTGTAACAGTATTCATTAATTTTATGAAGCAAATAACAAATATCCATATTGCCTTTATTTAAGCCTTCATGTGTATCTTTAATTCCATAATTATTATGGAGATGAATATGACCTATCTTATTTCCTAAAGATTTAATCCACTCTTCTACTGGTACATCTGAATAGCAATTTGCATGTCCAATATCTAAGCATATCGTTAAGTTGTCATTATTTACTCCTTCTACAACTTCTACTAAATGGTCCATAGACTTTTCCAACACATTCTCTATATGTATTTTAATAGACTCATCCTTATCAGCTAAAAATTCTTTCCAGAATTCTATAGAGTTGGTAACATAGATTTCTTTGAAATAAATATCTTCATAAAAACATGAGTGAAAAATTATTCTATCAGCATTAAGTTTCTTTGCAACAGAATATACTTGATTAAATCTCTGCATAGTTGCACTTCTTACTAAGCTATCAAAGCTAGCTGGATTTAAATCAAGGAATGGTCCATGTAACGATAAGTTTCTATTCTTTATACTATCTCCCATCCTACTTAAATAATCACTTAATCCGTTATCCTCTTTATCAAGTACGCTTCCAATACCGAACTCGATAATTTCAAGACCTATATCTTTATCTTTAAGCAATTCAAATACTTCTACATCTGAAAAAAGCTGTGATACATAAATCTTTCCCATACTACTCCTATCTAGTTTACAAATTCGATGCCTTCTTTTAGCATTAATTTAAACTCTTCCCAATCTATAAACCTCCCACCCATACTTTCTAAGTGGTTAGTATGCATTTGACAATCTAAAAATATAAAGCCTTCTTCTTCAAGCTTTTTACACATACTAATCAATGCTACTTTAGATGCATTTGATTCTATTGAAAACATACTTTCTCCAAAAAAGCACTTTCCTATCTTAACTCCATAAAGACCACCTACGAGCTTTTCATTATTATACACTTCGACACTTGATGCAAAACCTCTTTTATGTAAGTTTATATACGCATCCATCATTTCATCAGTTATCCAAGTGCCTTCTTTATTTTCTCTAAGCTCTTTGCAGTTTTGTATTACCGCTTTAAAATCTTTATCAAAAGTAACAGTAAACTTACCTTTATTAAAAACTCTTTTCATAGACTTTGATACATTAACTTCATTAGGTTTTATAATAAATCTTGGCTTTGGACACCACCAAAGTATTGGTTCTCCATCACTATACCACGGGAAAATACCATTACAATAAGCCAATATAAGTCTTTCAAACTTTAAATCTCCTCCTACAGCTAGCAATCCATCCTCTTCCGCTAAGTCTGGATTTGGAAATATTATTTCTTTACTTAATCTATATACAGGCATTTTTTACTCCCTCTTTCTTAAATTTTTACTATCTAGCAATTATCATTTAATTAGAGATTATATATTTTCTGAAATATATAAATTAACAATTTAAAATTAATTATAAATATCTGAGAATTCTACATTAAACTTTTTTACATTTGTATAATCTCTCTTAAATTTAACATAATTATCACTCATCTTTTAATCCACAAAATTCCCTCTTACATACTCTTATGTATATCAAACCAATTTTAGACATAATATCATATATTATATCATATTTTATACTATTATAAATTTAATTCTGCATGCTATTCCTATATTTTGATTCTTAGCATTTAACTCTTTAATCTTTACTAAATCGCCATAGTTAAAGGCTAGTGCAGATGCTCCACTTTCTATATACTTTTCTATACTATAATTCAGTATATTTCTTACTATTTCCTTTAGCTTTTTCTACTGGATATTTCTTTTCGTTCTTATCCATCTTCTTATTTATAATGTCTTCAATATCAACACCTAATGAATCTGCCATATGTAAGCAATAAACCATAACATCAGCTAGTTCTTCACATACTTCTTTTTTATTAAAATTATTGTCCCATAAAAAATGCTCTAATAACTCACCAGCTTCTATATTTATAGCCTTTGCTAAATTTTCTGGTGTATGAAATTGTGACCAATCTCTATCTTCTCTAAATTTTCTTATTCTTTCTATTGTTTTATTCATTTATTTACTCCTTTTAAATTTAATTACATATCTACATATAGTATTATTTAATAACTTTATTATTCTATAACTAATAATTTTAAGATCGCTGTTCCGCTGCCTTAATTAATTGTGCCATTTCTTTAGGAGATTCCTTCATTCCTCTTACAATCCATTCATTAATCCAACCAAATAATCCATGAGCTAACCACGAATTAAAATATGCTTGTAAATCATCTTGTTCTGCTTTAGGTCCACAGACTTCTTTAATATTCTCTAATACTAAATATGATAAATTAGAGCGATATAACAATTTGTAAACTTCACTATAATTTTTATAAAGACCAAATAAGTTTTCTATCCAATCTGACTCTTCTCTTTGTTCTAGTTTAAGTTTCTCTTCCCATTCTTTAATCAGTTGTATAAGATATTGTTTTATTACATCCTCTTTATTCGTAAAATTTCTATAAAACGAAGCTCTTCCAACCATTGCTTCTTTAACTATATTAGTTATTTTAATTTCTTCGAACACATGAGTCTCCATTAACTTCAAAAGTGCCTGTGTAATCTGCTTCTTTACATACGTATTATTTTCTTCTTTTTTCATATGATACAAAACCTCTCAACTTGTCTCATTTTTTATAAACTATTGTTTTTGCAATAAAGTGTATGATACACTTGTCTCGAACTTATGATACAGCTGTCTCATCATATTGTAAAGGGGGAAATATTAATGGTAAAAAAATTTATAAAAACCATTTTAATTGTATTTGTAATTATTCTTTTCTTAATAATTGCTTTTTTAATACTATTGAAATACTTTGCATCAAAACCTATTAATAGTGAATATTTCAATAATGTTGTCGCTGGTGGAGTTCTTGAAGAAAAATATATAGCTTATGGAGAATATGATGTTACTTCTTTAGAGATTGACAGTAACGAAGAGTTATTTAGTAAATATAAGATATGGTATCCAACTGAACTAGTCCACAATAGTAACAAAAAATATCCAATCGTATTATTTGTAAATGGAACTGGTGTACCTTATTCAAAATACGGAGCAACATTTGATCATTTAGCTTCATGGGGATTTGTTGTTATAGGAAATGATGATGAAAATACTGCATCTGGTGAATCTTCTTCAATTACATTAAGCTATATTCTATCGTTAAATAATAATGAAAAAAGCATATTTTACAATAAGCTAGATATAGAAAATATAGGTATATCAGGACATTCACAAGGGGGAGTCGGTGCAATCAATGCTATAACAAACTTTAATAACAGCAGTATGTTTAAGTCAATTTATACTGCAAGCACCACTTCTCTAGAGCTTGCAAATGCACTAGAGTGGAACTATGATATAACTAAAGTTAATATTCCTTATTTTATGGTGGCTGGCACAGGTAAAGCTGATGCTGAAACTATTGCACCACTTGATTCTTTGATTAGGAACTTTGAATCATTAAATGATAATATAAAAGCAATTATGGCAAGACGAAAAAATATTGACCACGGAGATATGTTAATATATGCTGATGGTTATATGACCGCTTGGTTTAGATATACATTGATGAATGACAATGAAGCACTTGGAGTTTTTTCTGGAGCTTCACCTGAAATATTCCAAAACGTAGATAATTGGCAAGATGTACAAAGTAAAAACTTAGACTAAAAAAGTACGTAAGAAATAGTTGATAAATATTTTTCAACTATCCTTACGTACTTCTATTTTATATTTGCTAATCTCTTATTTAATGGACATACATTATACTATATTATAATAGTTATATGCTCACCACTTTGTAATACTACTTCAACTACCTTTTAACCCCTCATAATCTTTTAAGCTACATTTTACCGCTTTAAAAAGCTGTAATGCTATCTTTTTTGTTGACTATTAAGTTTATTCTTTGTTTTCATATTATTTCATTATTTGATTTGTATTAACTTCTATTAGAAATGACTTTCATCAATTTCTATGCTATCTAAAGCCTCATTAATTTCCTGCACTTCTTCACGAGTTAGATTAATTGCTACTCCTCCAAGGTTTTCCTCTAAACGATGTAATTTCGTTGTTCCTGGAATTGGTACTATATATTCTTTTTGAGCTAATTCCCATGCTAAAACAATTTGAGCACTTGTGGCATTTTTTCTTTCTGCAATTTCTTTAAGAAGATCTAATAATACTTGATTACGCTCCATTACTTCTAGACTAAATCTTTTCATATTATTTCTAAAATCGCCTTCTTGATATTTTGTATCCTTATTATATTTACCACTTAAAAATCCATTTCCTAATGGAGAGTAAGCTACAAAACCTATATTTAACTCTTCTAAAACATTAAATAGTTCATTTTCTGCTTCTCTAAATACCATAGAATATTGATTTTCAACACAAGTAATTGGACATATAGCATGAGCACGTCTTATATAATCAATTGGTGCATTAGACACTCCCCAGTATTTTATCTTTCCTTCTTCTATTAATTCTTTCATAACCTTTGCTACATCTTCAGGCTCAACTTCTGGATCAATACGATGTTGATAATAAAGGTCTATATAATCAACCTTTAATCTTTTTAAAGATCCTTCTAACTGGTTTCTTATAGATTCTGGCTTACTATCCAATATATTTAGTGGTTTACCATCTATTACTGATTGGCCTATAATTCCAAATTTTGTTGCTATTACTACCTCTTCTCTATTGTATATTTCTAAAGCATTTCCTAATAACTCCTCATTGCTTTCACCATATACAACTGCAGTATCAAAGAAATTGCAGCCTAAATCTACAGCTTTTCTTATAAGCTTTATCATTTCATTACGATCAGCAGGAGCTCCATATGCATGGTCCATCCCCATACATCCAAATCCAATAGCTGATACTTCTAAATCTCTACCTAAAGTTCTTTTCTTCATTTTATCTTCCCCTAAAGTTTTATTTTATACCTTTTCCCATTTCATAAGCTTGTAAAAATGCTGAAGTATTTTTAATCTCTCCCTTTTCCCAGGCTCCAGTTCCATAAATAATTCCTTTTTCTTTTGCTCCACTAAGACAATCTTCTGTAAATCCACGTAATCCTTCTATAGTGCGCTCAAGCATATTTTTATCTGTATCTGCAGCAGTCATTATATAATAGAAATCTTTATTAGATATCTCTGTATATCTTGGTACAGTTCTATCAATAAGAGTTTTTAGTTGTCCATCCATTGAATAGAAATATACAGGTGTTGCTAATACAATTACATCAGCAGATACCATCTTATCAAGAATTTCTGCCATATCATCATTTTGAACACATTTATGAATTGAATTACAAACTCCACAACCTCTACAGTAATTTATATTTTTCTGAGCTATAAAAATCTTTTCTACATAATTACCACTTTCTTGTGTCCCTTTCATAAATTCATCACAAAGTAAATCAGAATTTCCACCTTTTCGTGGACTTGAAGATAAAATCAATACTTTTTTACTCATTAATATAACCCCTTACTCTTAATTTATTTTACTATTTCAATTTTAAATACTCTTCATCAAAAACAGGCTCACACCACTCATTTGATGCACCATCAGCTGGGACTTCAATAGCAAGATGTGAAAAAGCACTATCTTTTGCTGCACCATGCCAATGCTTTACTTCAGCAGGTATATTAACTATATCTCCTGGATATAACTCTTTTGGTTCTTCACCTTCTGCCTGATACCAGCCACGGCCAGATATAACAAGAAGAGTTTGACCACCCTTATGATGGATATGCCAATTATTACGACAGCCTGGTTCAAATGTAACATTTCCAATTCCAACACCACTTGTAGTAAGCATATTTAGATATGCAGTGCCAATAAAATATTTTGAAATTTGTTCTGGAAGTTCATCTCATATAGGAAATATAGTATTAATATTTTTTAGACTATATTTATTCATTTATATTGCTCCTCTAATTTTATTAAATTATTCTCTATAAAATAAGCTTACTCCTTAGAGTTAACTCGAAGTCAATACTCTAAAATGATTTTTTAATAAAAACTTCTGATTTTTAAAAGCATGCTATTGTTTTTAAAAAGTAAATATGTTACTCTTATTAAGAAGTAACTAAGGAGGCCTTTAAGTAATGAAACATAATCCATGTGGACTATTAATTAAACAAATTCATGATTCTTTAGAAAAGCAATCTAATAATGAATTACGTAGCAAAGATTTAACTATGACTCAAGTTACTGTTCTACTTCTTTTAAATGATGCTCCTGATAAAAAGTATTCTTTAAAGGAACTGGAAAAAGTTCTTCAAGTAGCTCAATCTACTGCTGCTGGGGTCATTTCAAGATTAGAGCAAAAAGGGTTTGTAGAAGGTTTTAGTGATCCATCAGATAAACGTATAAAAATGGTTAAGCTTACTCATCGAGGCGAAGAATGTTGCTTAGATGCTGAGAAAAGTATGGATGATGCTGAAAAAAGACTTTTATCTGGATTAAGTGAAGAAGAAAAATTAATCTTCAATGACCTATTAGAAAAAGTAAATAATAACATGAAATAAAAGCTCGATACTATTTCGAGCTTTTAATAAAATCAAATTAATAGCACACTATTAATATTGTGCTAACGAATATTTTAAAGGAGAAATAACTATGGAAAACAAAAAATCTCTAGATGTATTTAACTCAATGCCTGTCTCAAAGGCTATATTTAAAAATGCTGTTCCTGCAATCGCAGCTATGATAATGGTTCTAATTTATAACCTAGCAGATACTTTCTTTATTGGACAGACCCACGATCCGTTTCAAGTAGCTGCTGTATCTCTAGCTACTCCAGTTTTTTTAATCTTTATGGCTATAGGTACTATTTTCGGTATAGGAGGAACTTCAGTTATATCTCGTTCTATGGGAGAAGGGCGAAAAGATTATGCAAAAAAAGTATGTTCATTCTGTATGTGGTCTTGTGTTATAGTTGGGATTATTATATCACTACTTTTCTTTATATTTATGGATCAAATTCTTGTATTTATTGGTGCAAGCTCAGATACTATTGAATTAACACGTAGCTATCTTATTATAGTTATTTGTTCTGGTCCTTTTGTTCTAATTTCAAACTGTTACTCAAATGTTTTAAGAGCTGAAGGTCAATCTAATAAGGCTATGATGGGTATGTTAATAGGTAATCTTTTAAACATTATTCTTGACCCAATAATGATTCTTGGTTTTGGTTGGAACATTACTAGAGCTGCTATTGCTACAGTTATTGGTAATATAATTGGAGCTCTTTACTATATTGCATACTTTATGAAGGGAAAATCTATGCTTAGCATAAATATTAAAGATTTCACTATAAAAGATAAGGTATGTAGTAGCGTACTAGCCATTGGTATACCCGCTTCTCTAGGTTCTATTCTTATGAGTGTTTCTCAAATTATAATGAATAGTCAAATGGCTTCTTATGGTGATATGGCTTTAGCTGGAATCGGTGTTGCTATGAAGGTAATTATGATTACTGGTATGGTTTGTATAGGTCTTGGGCAAGGAATTCAACCACTACTTGGTTTTTGTGTAGGATCAAAGAATTGGGATAGATATAAAAAAATATTAAAATTCTCCCTTTGGTTTGCTCTAATTCTTGGTGTATCATTAACAGCTATATGCTATTTATTTACTAATCAAATTGTAAGTGCATTTTTAACTGAAGTTAGTGCTTTTGACTATGGAGTTGAGTTTTCTAGAATCCTTCTTTCAACAAGTGCACTATTTGGAGTATTTTATGTTTTAATTAATGCATTGCAAGCTACAGGAGCTGCAGTTTCTTCACTAATAATAAATATTAGTCGTCAAGTAATTATATATATCCCTGCACTATTTATTCTAAAAGCTATACTTGGAATAAATGGACTTGTATGGGCTCAACCAGTAGCAGATATTCTCTCTATTTGCCTAGCTATTATTTTATATGTTATTACTTCCCAGAAACTTATGAAAGACAATGTAGATTCAAAAGTTGTCTTAGAGAAATGCTAATAATCATTGTAATAAATTTAGTTTGTTATTTATAAATATAGATAAAATCCTATGAAAATCAAAATTTATGATTTCATGGATAATAATTATATCTACGACAAGAACTTAATCATTGCCTAAGAATATACTTATTATTGTATAAGAAAGATAAAAAAGCTCTGTGTATTTAAACATAGAGCTTTCCACCTGAAAATCTACTGGACTTTCAATATAATCTATTACTATTTCATATTACTTATTATTAGCAGCACTCTTACCTGCAATTCTACCAAATGTAAATATATCTGATAATGAGTTTCCACCTACTCTATTACCGCCATGAATTCCACCTGTAACTTCTCCAGCAGCATATAAACCCTCTATAACATTTCCTTCTTCATCAATAACTTCTATCTCTTTATCTTTTGAAACTCTAACTTATAATTTTGAAGCTTGATATTTTCTTCAAATTTAGTTTTCACTTCAGAGATTGAATTCCATTGAAGTATCTCATTACACTCCTTAAGTGAAAAGTCAAAACTTCTAAAAACCCTACATGCATTAAATTTTGAACTTTCATATACAAAAAAAGTGGAAAGCTAAAGCCTACCACTAAAATTATACTAATATTTTATAATGCAAAAACACTCTTGCTATATTTATTTAAATACTTTTAATCTCTATACTTAATGCTTTCTTTTTACACTCTTCAAGCCAATTTGATTTTTTATAATATATTAAAAATACAGTTGTACTTAAGAACCACGTAATAGGATATGCCCAGAATACTACTGCTATATCATTTATTAAATGTGTTGCAATTTGTATATATGAAACACGTATTACGCACCAACAAATCAGCATTGTTAACATAGGTATCTTTGACCTACCAGCCCCTCTTAAAACACCAGATACACAATGTGAAAATGATAATAAGAAGTAAAATAATGCATTTAGATGTGCTCTTTGTGCCCCTACAGCTATAACATCTGGATTATTTCCAAATATACTAATAAGATATGGAGCCAAGACAAATATAACTAGCCCAATTACTTCAGCGCAAATACAAGAAAATAAAATTCCAAATCTTGCTCCTTCTTTTACTCTATCAAAATTTTTAGCACCAATATTTTGACTTACAAATGTAGTAATTGCCATTGAGAATGCTGTAACTGGTATAAAAGCAAAGCCTTCTAATTTTATATATGCACCATTTCCAGCCATAACAACTGCACCAAATGAATTGACACTTGATTGAACAACTACATTAGCAAAAGCAATCACTGAATTTTGTATACCTGAAGGTAATCCTATATTTATCATACTTTTAAGAATACTTTTTTCTATACAAATACCTTTTATGGTTACTTTGTATGTGCTATCAATACGAGCTAATCTAAAAAAAGCTAAAAATGCACTTGTACCTTGTGATATTACTGTAGCTATTGCAGCTCCTATAACTCCCATATTAAAAAATCCTACAAATACTATATCCAAAATGACATTAATTATAGCGGATATAACAAGATAGTATAAAGGACGTTTGCTATCTCCTACAGCTTGAAAAATACCACAAGCTGTATTATACATAACAACAAAAATAATACCTGTAAAATATGTTCTTATATATATTGATGAATCTTGAAATACATTATCAGGAGTTCCCATAAGTCTTAGAATAGTCGGTGTTAATAAAGTGCCTATTATAGTAAGGATTGTACCGCTAATAAATCCAAATGATACTGCAGTTCCAACGGCTTTTTTAATCTTTTTCTCATCCTTTGCTCCAAAGTATCTAGAAATAATTACACCTGCTCCTGAAAACATTCCTCCAAAAAAACCTACAAGTAAAAATATTAATGCTCCAGTACTAGTAACTGCTGCTAAAGCATTTTGCCCAACATAATTCCCTACAACTATGGCATCTACAACATTATATAGCTGTTGGCATACTTGTCCTAAAAATATTGGAAGAGCGAACTTTAACATACCAATCTTTGCATTTCCTTCTGTCAAACTTATCTTTTCGTTTGTCATTTTTATACCATCCCCAAATTACTTATATTTCTATTTATTTTATCAATTGGAAATAATTATATAATTTGATACAGTATAAGTCAATAAGATACATTGGTTTCTAGAAAAGTGACAAGCAACTGCTTGCCACTGGAAATTTACTGGACCTTCAAGGTCTAGTTTTTATCTTTTTATATCAAAACGGTCTGCATTCATAACTTTATTCCAAGCATTTACGAAATCTTGCAAAAACTTTTCTTTATTATCATCACATGCATATACTTCAGCTATTGCACGAAGTTGCGAATTAGAACCAAAAATAAGATCAACTCTTGTTGCTGTCCATTTTACCTTTCCTGTCTCTCTATCACAACCTTCAAATCTTTGCTTATCTTCATCTATTGGTTTCCATACTGTATTCATATCAAGGAGATTTTGGAAGAAATCATTTGTAAGACATTCAGTTTTATTTGTAAATACACCATCTTTAGACTGCTTATAATTTATATTTAACACACGCATCCCACCAATTAATACTGTCATTTCAGGAGCAGTTAGTGTTAATAGTTGTGCACGGTCAATTAACATTTCTTCTGGTTTTGCTGAAATTTCACTTTTTATATAGTTTCTAAATCCGTCTGCTTTAGGTTCAAGTACGCTGAATGAATTTATATCTGTTTGATCTTGAGTTGCATCAGTACGGCCTGGAGTAAAAGGAACAATAATATCATATCCTGCATTTTTTGCAGCTTGTTCAATACCAGCACATCCAGCAAGTACAATAATATCTGCTAGAGAAACCTTCTTATTTCCAGATTGTGATTTATTAAACTTTACCTGGATTTCTTCTAATACATTTAGAACATTATTAAGCTCTTCTGGCTCATTTACTTCCCAATTTTTTTGTGGTTCAAGACGTATTCTTGCACCGTTTGCACCACCACGTTTATCTGAACCACGGAATGTTGATGCAGATTCCCAAGCTACTTTAACAAGCTCACATATAGATAATCCAGATGATAGAATCTTTTTCTTAAGATGTATGATATCCTTTTTATTAATCAATTTATGATTAACTACTGGCACAGGATCTTGCCAAATAAACCTTTCAGTTGGAACATCTGGTCCAAGATATCTTGATATTGGCCCCATATCTCTATGAGTTAATTTAAACCATGCACGTGCGAAAGCATCAGCAAATTTCTCTGGATTTTCTAAATAATCTAATGCTATTGCTTTATATTTAGGATCAGTAATAAGTGATAAATCTGCTGTAGTCATCATAGGTCTATGTTTCTTTAAAGGATCGTGTGCATCAACTACCATATCCTCTTCATCAACATTAATCGCTAACCATTGATATGCTCCTGCAGGACTTTTAACTAACTCCCATTTATATTTAAATAATGTTTTTAGATAACCCATATTCCACTGTGTAGGATTTGCTTTCCATGCACCTTCTATTCCACTACCTATAGTATATTCACCATTACCACTTCCATAACTATTCTTCCATCCTAGTCCTTGTTCCTCAATAGGTGCAGCCTCTGGTGCAGGACCAACATATGTAGCAGGACCTGCACCATGACACTTACCAAAGGTATGTCCCCCTGCTATAAGTGCAACAGTTTCCTCGTCATTCATAGCCATACGTGAGAAAGTTTCTCTAACATCTTTAGCTGATGCCATTGGATCTGGTTTTCCATTTGGCCCTTCCGGATTTACATAAATTAATCCCATTTGGACAGCCGCAAGTGGATTTTCTAATTCTCCATCACTTGACATTTTATTATCTCCAAGCCATTTTTTTGCACTTCCCCAATAAATCTCTTCTTGTGGCTCCCATACATCTTCACGTCCACCACCAAAACCTATCAGTTTTATTCCCATAGATTCAAATGCACAGTTACCTGCCAATATCATAAGATCCGCCCAAGATATTTTATTTCCATATTTCTTTTTAATAGGCCAAAGTAAACGACGTGCTTTATCTAGATTAACGTTATCTGGCCAACTATTAAGAGGTGCAAAACGTTGTGTTCCTTTACCAGCACCACCTCTACCATCTCCAATCCTATATGTTCCTGCACTATGCCATGCCATACGAATAAATAATGGGCCATAGTGACCGTAATCAGCAGGCCACCAGTCTTGAGAATCTGTCATTAACTTATACAAATCATTTTTTATCTCTTTAAGGTCTAGTTTTTTGAATTCTTCAGCATAGTCAAAACATTTAGACATTGGATTACTTAAATCTGAATTTTGATGAAGAATTTGAAGATTTAATTGGTCTGGCCACCAATCTTTTGTTGTATATCCTTCACCAGACATATCTTTACTACTCCTTCCTGTCACTGGACATTTGCTTTCTGTCATACATTATCCTCCTTATATTTAATTTAACAAATTAATGCTGTTACTGTATTATATTCATAATTTAACTAATTATTTTAATTAATACGTAATATTAATGTTATGATTAAAAGCTTTTATTTCTCTAACCCAAAATACAATTTGAAAATAAAAATGCCCCAAAGGCTTATATTTTTACAAACCTTTGGGGTAATTTAACATTTATTTTATTTTAAACTTACCATCTACATTTATTACTTTAATACCTAAAGCACTTAGTAATTTTTCCATACTCTTTACTTGATTAACATATTTAATATTATTCTTTGCAACTAACTTTCCTACCATCTCTTTTATAGCTATTTTGTCATCACCAGTAAGATATATTTCCCTCTTTATATAGCCTCTATTAATATACGTAATAGTAGTCCATATCTGCTCATCTGTTATATTATTTATATTCATAAGAACTCTTGTAAATCCCTTACCTCTCATCTTCGCTGGATATGCTAGCTTAAAGTATTTGATAAATCCATGTTCTTTTTTAGGATCTTTATCACTTACAAATTTACCTAACTGAGCCTTTAAAGCATTCATTAAGAACATTATAGTATTTGGTTTTACTGAATCATTCATTTTATCTATACTGTTGTATATAAGATTGTATGTTTCTTGAACCTTTTCTGGATTAACTTCAGGATCTCTTAAAAATTTTACTATTTCTATATATTCCAATACAGTTTTCTTACTTTCTAACTTTTTACCATAAGCTCTTTCTAAAAGTTCTACTGCACTTAATTCATTAATTTCATTTATGCTTAATTCCATTATAAAATTACTCCTTTTTTTCTTTAGTCAATACATTATATCACTTACTCTTATCTAATGCATTATTTAACTTTTCCAAAGCTTCTTCATTATCATTTTTAGCAAAATTTATCACACAATAATTTGTATGATCTTTTAGTAATATCTTTCTACTAATTTATATCCATTGCATCTAGCTTTAAATCTTCTGTAAATACAAAGATAAATCTTACATTTTTCTCAAGATATTCCGTCTTAACAGCAGTTACTGGATTTCCATCTTTTTCTCTTACTTCATAATTTAATATTTTTTTAAAAGCTCCTACCTGTTCGCTAATGCCTGTCCATATACTTTCTAATGTTCCTTCAGAAATGGTTTCTTTTAAAGCATCTGTACTCATATCATAAACTGCCTCATAATTATTATGATTCAAATTATTTATTATTTGTTCTGATACTCCCTTTATTTCTTCCTCATTATACTTATCACTAAGCTTCTCAGTACCACAACTTATTAATAAGCTTAAACATAAAATTAATGACATCACCTTTATAAGCTTTTTCATAATAAATCTCCCCTTTTGTATATTAAATTTTATCATAAGCTATATGATATATTTTCAATTATACATTAAATAAAATTTTGTATGAAGAAATTACTAATAAATTAATACTTTTTATAATTTCATACTTTTTAACTAGTTATTACCTTATGGAAAATATTTGAATACATATTATATAATATAGTTTACATAATTAGATTTTAGTCTATAATAAAGTAAGTAGTTAAAAGTATTATTTTGTGGACAAATAAAAAATTAATAAAATATAGATATTATGAGGTGTAAAAATGAAACCGATATATAAAAATATAGGAAACTCTTATGAAGTAAAAGATAATGTTGTTTACATTACAATTCTAAAAAAAGACGGAACAGAACTTATTACAAAAATAGATGAGGATGATTTAGCTTTAATAAATGATATGGGAACTTGGTTTGCAGAATGGAATAAAGATTATAACAATTATATAGCTCAAAATATAAGTAAAACTAAGAAAAATAGCAAAAATAAGCCTTTAAAGCAAAGCATAGCAAGCGTACTGTTAAAGGTTAGTCCAAAGGCACCTATAAAATATTTAAATGGTGACACTTTAGATAATAGAAGATGTAATTTAGATATAGCTAAAAAGAATAGTGGTAATGAATACGAAGAAAAAGACGAAAATACTATTTCTATAATATTAAAGGATAAACTTGATAAAAAAGAAGGCTATGCATTAATATCTAAAGAAGACTTAGCTTTAGTAATAAACGATACTTATAGTTGGGTTCTTCATAAAACTCATGGTAATGTTTCAGTTGTTGCAAATACTCCTGAAGGTAGACTTCCTCTTTGGAAGGTTATTATGAAACCTCAAGAAAATCAATATATAGAATTTAAGAATCATAATCCGCTAGATAATAGAAGATCTAATTTGATACTTAAAAATCATGAAGAAGAAAATCAATAAAATAAACAAAAGGTTCTAAATATAAGCATTTAGAACCTTTTGTTTATTTTATTAGGTTATTTTTTATTATTTATAAAACATCCTATAAAAACTTGTTTTTGTTTGCTAACAGTAACTGATATTTAAAATTTAGTAGAATCTTACTAGAATAAATCAAGATTCTACTTTTATAATAATTCAATTGTTTCTCTTGAGTCTATTTTTACAGTTTTTCCATCAACACTAATCCATACGTCTAAAGCACTTGGATTGTAAACTCTTGACTTATTTCCAGAAAACTTAAGCGACCTAACAGCAGTTATATAATCATAAACTTCTATATTTGTTGCGTACCAAATATCTTCTTTATTACTGACCTTCTCAGCAAACTCTTCAATAAGCTCCCAATTATTATCAACTTCAAATTCATAACTATGTCCCCAAATATAAAATAAATCTAACTCACCATCTTCTTTTTCTAAGAATCTCTTTGTTATTTCCATTAATCTTGGATTAGCATGTCTACAAGTTGAATGCCATTCTAGAAAATCATTTGGCAATGTAAAATCCTCATTTTCAACAACAGTTCTTGAATAGTCAACTCCGCATGTTCTAATAATATCTTTAACCTTTGAGTTATATGTTCCAAAAGGATAAGACATTCCTCTAATTACTCCTCCATAAATTCTTTCTAAGTTAATTTTATCTTCTAAAACTTCTTTAAGAATCTCATTTTCATTTAATTTCTCTAAATGTGGATGTGTTAAAGTATGAATTGCTATCTCATGTTCTTTATAAAGATCTTTATTTTCCACTAAATTTATTCTTGTTACATCTATACCTTTATTTATCCAAGTAGTTCCTGGCTTAATACCTGAATTAACATTAAATGTGGCCTTTAATTTATATCTATTAAGTATTTTTACTAATTTCTCATCAAATTGAACACCATCATCATAGCTTATTGTTAAAGCTTTACTTTTACCATGCTGATATAAAAATCTTGTTTTTCTCATATTATTCTCCTCATATATATCTATCTTTAATTAAATTATATCAAAATATATTTAAAGTAAAAAAGCTTTTGTATCTTCCTCAACCGATTCCCTATTACAATAATTAATACCCATTGGTAGTTGAGTTAAAAATACCATTAGCACAAGAGTTTATAGACTATAATCTAAATTAATTGTTAATATATTATTAATTAAATTGCGAACGATTGTTATATAATGTAAAATGTTAAGATGTAAACTGAAACAATATTAGTATTAAAAGGAGAGTATGTCATGTTATATCTTGTTTATATTTTAGCAGGAATTGGGTCAGGTGTTGTAACAGGACTTGCTGGTCTTTCTGCAGCAGTAGTTATTACCCCTTTGCTTGTTAGTGTATGTGGATGGCAGAGTTATGATGCTGTAACAGTAGCACTTTCAGCAGATGTGCTTGCTAGTCTATTGACAGCGTACACTTATTATAAAAATAGAAATATTGATTTAAAGAATGGAATGCTTGTTACAATAACAGCTTTTATAGGATCTATCATTGGTAGCTATAGCGGATATCTTTTCTCACAGTCACAACCCGATGGCCTAGGCTATATTTCTATGGCAACTACAATTTTTCTTGGGATAAAGTTTTTAGTAAAACCTATTGAAAAAGGTCATGATGCAAAATCTGGAATAAATCAAATAAGTAAGAAAAAGATCCTACAAGCAATGTTTTTGGGATGTGGTATAGGTTGGATTTGTGGATTTACTGGAAGTGGCGGAGGAATTTTAATGCTTACAGTATTTACATTACTCCTTGGGTATAATTTAAAAGTTGCTGTAGGGACAAGCACTATGATTATGACTCTTATTGCTTTAACCGGTGCAATAAGTCATATCTCTATGGGAGCTATACTACAACCTATTCCTATGTTATTAGTTACAATCTTTTGTCTTATTGGTGCATATGTTAGTGCAAAATTTGCAAATAAGTGTGAGATTAAAAAATTAAATAGAATTGTAGGTACATGTCTTGGAATTCTTGGAATAGTAACTATTTTAATAAAATTAATATAATAAGTATTTTTATTAATAAAATCATTAAACTTTATACTTTATATCAAAAGGAGCATCATATAACACGAAGCTCCTTATCTTTTTTATATTTTAATAAATGTAATAATAAATACCAATCCAATGCAGAATTGCACCTATCATCACAAAAAAGTGCCATATAAAATGTGAATACTTTTTATCTTTTGTAAATGGAATCATTCCAACAGTATATACAACCCCACCAATTAAAATCATCCACATAAGTGGTCTATTATTATGAAACCAGTCTGGCAAGAACACTAATCCACTCCATCCAATTATAAAATATAAAGAAAAATGTAACCATTTAAATCTTCCTGGTCCAAAAACGCTAATCATCACTATCCCTAAAACAATTAAGGCCCATTGTATAGAGAAAATAATTATTCCAAGGGTATTCCCCCAATACACTAGGTACAACGGTGCGAATGTTCCTCCAATTAAAAGATAAATAGAACAATAATCAAACCTTCTCCATAAGCGTTTTACCTTAGACCCACTTTTAAAAGCATGATATAAGGTACTCATAATCATTAATAGAAATAAACTTATCCCATAAAAACAAGATGCCATCACCTTAAGACCTGTATCTGATTTTAATAGAAGTAGAATAAATCCCGCTATTGCAAGCCCTGCTCCTATACCATGGACAACTGCATTACCAACCTCTTCTAAAATCGTAAGCTTTGGAGGTTCATTTAACGCTTTAATTTGTTTCTTTCTCTTTTCCTTTTCTTGCTTCATATCTATATTCCTCTCCTAATTTAACTTTATATAATTTATAGATACTATACTAAATATTAAATATAATTGTTTTTATAAATAAATTATACATAATTAAAAACTATATATAAACATTTTTTACCATCAAATTATTTCCTTACTTAATTTACCCTATATTTATCTTTCATCGTATTTATCTATTTCATTCCTAAATTTTGTTTTGCTTGTTATTGTGTAAAATGATCAGTTTGGTTTGTTTTTTTATATTTAATCATCATTTACGAGTATTTTATTTAAAAGTAATATTGTTAATTATTTAAGTAAAGACTTTATGATAAAAGGATGTGTTTAAACACATCCTTTTTGTTACAATTAATTTTGTATTAAATTATAGGTGCCATAAGGATTTTACCTGTTCCTCGATACACATTTACAAAACCTTCGCCTGAAACTGCTGATCCTACTAAGCTTTTACTTGACTTTTCTACTCTAAAATCTAAAGATTTTGACCATGCAATAGCAAAGTTACCATCAATTCTTACTTCATCATTTTCTAATATAAATTCTATAAGTTCATCTCTTGGCACTGGACTTTCAAGAATTGCAATACCGTCTCCTTCAAGACATAAATTAAATAAACCTTCATTTCCTAACATTGCTGAAGATAAATTAGTTCTTGCAACTACCTTCTGTTTTATTCTTGATTCACAAGCAAGAAAAAGTCCATCATCTAGAACTAATCCATTCCACTCAGAAACATCTTCAAGAAGAATATGTTTATATGTAGGCTCTAACATTAGTAATCCAGTTCCTTCATATTTAGGTTTAATGGCTGATTCCTTTGTAACCTTTGAAGAAATTGCTTTTCCAAAAAAGTCTCCAATCCCTTTAACATCCGCTGCCATTTTCACATTCCCAGAAGTCCATTGCATTGCCCCAGCACTAATTGTATATGCATTGCCATTTAATTCAATTAATACTTGTCTTCTTCTTACGTTCATCTCTGATGCATAATATGCAGCCATAGCATTTGCAGTGTTAACACTTAAATCTTTTTTATATTCAAGTACTTTAACACCACCCTTTGATGCTATAACATCTATATTTTTATTATCATATAAATTATTACATTTCACCATAAGTCCTACCTCCATTTAATAAAATCATATAAATATTATACCATAAGAAAAAAACTTAGATAATTTTTATGCATATACTCTACAAAAGTAATAATCCACTCTTTTCATTACCTTTAAATCCATTTAAATACATATACTATTACTTTATTTTGTAGTTTCATAAAATTGATTATATCTTCGTCTGATATTTCAACAACCATTTTCTTTAATTTAATAATTTATCTCCTTTGTGATTGTAGTATTTATACAACTTTTATTAATACTCAGTTTGGTTTATGTTTTTTTATTTTATCATCATTTACGAGTATTTTATTTAAAAGTAATATTGTTCAATTATACTTGTAACTCTTTAATAACTAAACTATTTAATGCCGTAACTATAACTGTCAACCCCTTAGTTCATATGCACATATAACTCTCATACTATTTTAGAATTGCTAATAAAAAACACCGCTTATTCCCTTTTTGAATAATACAGTGTTTTCATTTATATATACTTAAATTCTCTTATTTGTAAAGTGTTAAAGTATTTTATGTCTAAGATTAATTATTCTTATAAACCATAGTATATTCAAGTTCATTTGTTTCTTCATTAATCTTACTACCTAATGCTTTGAAGTTATTTTTATAATAAAAATTTAATGCATTTTCATTTTTAGCATAAACATTCAATGAAAGTTCTTTATATTTGGATTTGCTATACTCTATCAATTTATGCCCTATTCCTTCTCTTTGATATTCATTCTTTATAAAAATTCCAGCAATATATCCATCCTCAATAATACCTATAAATCCTTTTATAATATTATCTTCTTCAAACACATAAATATTTGCATCTGGTAATAAACTCTTAACTAATTCATAATTATTATTCCAATACTCTTTTGATATAAAACTATGGGCATCTTCATTAACTTCAAGCCAAATTTTCATCACTTCATCTAATTGATTTATATTAAATTCTTTTATCATATTCTTCTCTCCATTTTTTAATATTAAAAGCTGTTTTTTATTACTCAATTTATAATTTTATATTTTAATTAATAATACTAAATACACTTCTCTTCAAGTTCTTCTTCAATTTTACTTATTACCTCTATATTTGAACGTTTATACAACATATATCCTATTATTATAGCTAATCCTTCAGCTATTGGAAAGCCTAACCATACTAATGGTAGCACTTCTGTTAATGATAATAAAAATACTATTGGCATCAATAATATAATTTGCCTTGCTAAAGATAAGTACATACTATACTTTGCTAATCCTAACCCTTGGAAGAATGATGATAAGACTATACTTATTCCTCCAAGTGGAATTGTTACGCTTAATATTCTAATAGCAGTTATTCCAATTGATTGCATTTCTTCAGTTGGATTAAACATATTTAGTATTAATGCTGGGATAATATTTAGTATTATCATTCCTATAGTTCCAACTACTATACTAAATATCACACTAAACTTTATTGCTTCTTTTACTCTACTTCTTTTTTTAGCACCATAATTATAGGCAACTACTGGTATAACTCCAAGTCCCATCCCATGAGGCATAATTAGTATCATATTCAATACTTTTAATACAACTCCATATATTGCAACTGCTGTAGTACTAAATGATATCAAAATCATATTTACACCCATTGTCACCACTGATACAAAACCTTGCATAAAGGCTGTTGGTATCCCTGTTTTCAACATTTCAATAAAGGTATGCCAATCTGGTATTATACTAAACTTCATATCTAAATCTTTGTTGAATTTGTAGTTAAAGTATAATGCTAAAAATGCTGAAAATGTTTGTCCAAATACTGTTGCAACTGCTGCACCCTTAACTCCTAATGCTGGAATACCTAAGGCAGATAGTCCAAATATGAACACTGGATCTAGAATTATATTTATAATTGCTCCTGATGATAAAGTAATCATAAATAATTTTGTCTTCCCTGTTGAAATTAAAAGTCTTTCAAGAACCCACTGAAACATTACTCCAAAGGCTAAAAACATTACTGTATTTAAATACTCTGTTCCTTGTCTTATAATTTCTGCATCATTAGTCTGTGAATTAAAATACGGTTCTACTATTATAAGCCTTGATGTAACAATAACTATATATGATGCTAATGCTAAAAATAAAGCTGTTCTTATTGCCTTTTTAACTTTATCATCATTCTTCTCACCTAGAGCCTTTGATAATACTGCATTTAACCCTATTGCATTACCACTTCCAAATGCAGCCATCATCATCATTATAGGTGCAGATAATGAAACTGCACTTAAGGCACTTTCTCCTAAACTTGATACATACATACTGTCTATTAGATTATAAAGATTGCTTATTAATAAACTAATCATTAATGGCAAACTCATTTTTATAAGTAGCTTTCTAATCTCTTCTGTTCCCATTTTATTTTCCATTATTTTTCCCCTTTATAATTATTTTTTCAACTGAAAATTTTCTCTCTCCTATGTTACTACTTAAAGTTAACTTTAAGTCAATATAAATTTCAATTATTTCCTTAAAATGAATAATTAAATTCTTGTTTAATCATTTTAAATATTTACTATTTTATTAAAATCACTAATAAATAAAAAAGAAACCAAGCAAATTGTAATATTGACATTCTCAAAAAAGTCTATACACTCTTCTACTTGATTTCTTCAACTTTATATTTATTTTAAATACTCTTCAGAGATAGTTACATTAAAGTCTTTAGCTAATTCTCTAAAATTATTTGAAGTTATAGTTTGTCTCTTTCCACCCATAGATAATACTTTTACAAGTATTTCAGCTGATTTTTCTACTGTATCCATAAGACCAAAAGTTAAATCTAAATCTTCTCCTGAACAGAATACCCCATGATGAGCCCAAAGAACTATGTCATGTTTCTTCATTAATTTACTTGTTGCTTCTGCTATTTCTGCTCCTCCTGGAACCATCCAAGGAACAACGCCTACTCCTGTGGGAAATACAACTGGACACTCTGTTGCCATTTCCCATAGCTCTCTTGTAAATACTGCTCCATCTAATGGTAGTACAAATGTTAACGCTATTAAGTTAGTTGCATGTGAATGCATTATTACTCTATGCTTTCCACCTGTTACATCAAATTTAATTGAATGACTCATAAGATGTGATGGTAATTCACTTGTTGGCTTAGCTCCATTTATTAAGCCCCAAACTATCTTATATTTTTCACCTGTTTCATCTATTTTAATTATTCCGATATTTGATTCTAAATCCACTGATATATTTCTTATAAACTTTCCACTTCCAGTTACTAAAAAATACTCATTAGCTAAGTTAGGTACTTTTACACCTATTCTATTCCATCCATTATTGTATTTAATTGATAGGGAGATTTCCTTAATATCTTCTGGTGTTAATCTATAAGTAATATTTCCACCATTTCTTTCATGCCATCCTTTTTCCCAAGCATCCTCAGTTATCTTCATAAAGTTTTTAATAAAATTCACGTTATTTAATCTCATAGTTACTCCTACTTTCTACGTTTTCACATCAATTTTGAGCTATATTTATACCTTAAATTATTTATATACTAGTTTCTCTTTGATAAAACTTTCTCTTCATATTCTTTAACTTCTTTTAACCAAGTTTCACCTACTGGTACATTATTCTTTTCACAGTAATAATTCCAAACATCTCCTATTGGATAAGTTTTAAATTCTTCCATTAAAGCTAATCTTTCTGTGAAGTTTCCTTCATCTTGAAGCTTTCTTAATACTTCATTTGGTGTTAACATTGCATTTAATAATGCTTTAATCATGTTTCTTGTTCCAATAGTCCATGCTGCTATTCTGTTAATGCTTGCATCAAAAAAATCTAATCCAATAATAACTCTATCTAAAGCATCATTTCTTACTATTTCTTTTGCGATTTCCTTTAATTCATCATCATAAATTACAACATGATCACTGTCCCATCTAACTGGTCTACTTACATGTAATGCAACCTTTTCATCAAATAATAACATTGCTGATAATTTATCTGAAACTACTTCTGTTGGATGATAATGTCCTGTATCCATTAATGAAAGAATGCCATTTTCAGCTGCAAATTTTAAATAAAACTCATTAGAACCTACAGTATAGCTTTCTGCACCAATTCCAAATACTTTTGATTCTACACAGTCTAAGTTATAGTTTTTATCAGTTTCAACTGCATATATTTGTTCTAAAGAATCCTTAAGTCTTGCTCTTGGCCCTAATCTATCTGCAGGAATATCCTTATATCCATCTGGAATCCAAAGATTTGTTAAGCAAGTTTGTCCTAATTCTTTACCAAAGTATTCTCCAATTTTTCTTGATGCAATAGAATGTCTTATCCAGAAATCTCTTATTTCTTTATCTGGGTGAGATAATGTTAATCCATCTGAAGCTTTAGGATGAGAGAATATTGTTGGATTAAAATCTAATCCTAATCCTCTTTCTTTTGCCCAGTTTACCCAATTTGCAAAGTGTTCTGGCTTTATTTGGTCTCTTTCAACAACTTCTCCATTGCTTTCTAAGTAAATAGCGTGAAGATTTACCTTATGATTACCAGGAATTAAGCTTAATGCTTTATCTAAATCTGCTCTTAACTCTTCAGCATTTCTTGCAGCTCCTGGATAATTACCATTACATTGAATTCCTCCTGATAATGCATTTTGAACTACTTCAAATCCCTTTACATCATCACCTTGCCAACAATGTATCGATACCTTTACTTTATTAAGCTCTTCTAAAACCTTGTCTACATCTATTCCCCATTTTTCATATTGCTCTTTTGCTAATTCATATTTTTCCTTAACATTCATATTAAATCTCTCCTTTATTTGGTTTAAATATATTTATCTCAAATGATTCTTTAATTACATTTCTAGCTTGTCCTAAATCTTCTAGAATTCCAGTACTTATTAATTGAGCTGCAAGATTTCCTATTGCTGTTGCTTCTATTGGTCCTGCTAACACTTCTTTGCCAGTAGCATTTGCAACTAATTGATTTAATAAATTATTTTGGCAGCCACCACCAAATATATTTATTCTTTCAAAGCTCTTTTCAAATATTTCTTCTAAGTTTCCTACTGCTTTTTTATAACTATAAGCTAAGCTGTTAAATACACAATAAGCAATTTCCCCAACTAATTCTGGTACTCTTTGCCCTGTTTCCATACAGTAAAGCTTTATTTCATCTATCATATTATTTGGATTTAAAAATCTATCATGATCTACATCTATAATAGAAGGAAAATCTTTATGCTTATTTGCTTCTTGGACTAACTCACCAAAAGAGTATTTATGATATAAATTTCTTTTTACCTCTTGTATAACCCAAAGACCCATTATATTTTTTAAAAATCTAAATCTATAATCAATTCCCCCTTCGTTTGTAAAGTTATAATCCATAGCTTGAGGTACACATATTGGGAACCTATTTTCCACACCAATTAATGACCACGTACCAGAACTTACATATATACTATCTGAATCATTACAAACTGAAGAAATAAAGGCTGATCCTGTATCATGAGTAGCTGGAAGTATAACTTCCATGTCAAAGCCGAACTCTTCTACTAATTCATCTCTTAAATTACCTAAGCTTGTTTTAGGCATTTTTATCTCTCCAAAGATTTCTTTATTTATTCCATACTCTTTTAAGATATTTTCATCCCATACTCTATCAAAAGAGTTTACTAGCTGAGTTGAAGTTGCATTTGTATACTCGTTTACCTTCTGCCCAGTTAACAATAAATTAAGATAATCTGGTATCATCAAAAATGCTTTTGCATTATCAAGAATCTCTGGCTTTTTATCTTTAATTGCAAGTAATTGATATAATGTATTAAACCTTTGAAATTGTATCCCTGTGTGTAAATACAACATATCCTTTGGAATAACTTCAAAAGCTTTCTCCATAATCCCTTCTGTTCTATCATCCCTGTAAGATACTGTATTTCCTAAAACCTCATCATTTTGATCTAACAAAACAAAATCTACTGCCCATGTATCTATTCCTATTGTTTTAGGTATCTTTCCAACTTCCTTACACTTTTTGATACCATTTTTTATTTCCTTAAATAACGCTTTAAGATTCCAACAATATTCATCATCAATTTTATGAATACCATTATCGAATCTATATATCTCTTCTAATTGAAGCTTGCCATCTTTTAAACTTCCAAGTATATGTCTCCCACTAGAAGCCCCTATATCAATAGCTAAATGATAACTCATAACTCTCCCCCTTTAATTAATCCTATTTGGTTAACAGTTAATATAGCTCTCAGCTATACTCTTCTGTTTTATGTATATAAGCTTATCTAACCTTTGACTTAAACTTATAGTTTCTAAGCTCAATAATCCATTTCTTTCTATAGTTTCATGTAACAACTCTTTCATAGCTCTTATAAGAACTCTAAGTATCTTCATCCCTTTACCTCTCATATGCTATTTATTATCTTAAGTATACAAAAAAACAACCTTGGTCTTAATAACCAAAGTTGCCTAATTTATTAACCTTATTTGCATTTTTAAATATCATAACTTTTAAATTCATTTGGTGTGCATCCATATTTTTCTTTAAATATCTTATAGAAATATGTAAGATTTTCATAACCTACTGAAGTAATGACTTCTACTATTGGTAACTCTGTATCACTTAATAGTTTCTTAGCTATATCAAGCCTTTTTTCTTGAAGCAATTCCTTAAATGTCATATCTGTATGTTTTTTTATAAGCTTACTTATTTTATAATTAGGCTGATTTAACCTTTCAGAAACTTCTGTTAAAGTGGCTTTAGCATAATTATTATCTATATACTTAAATACATCAATAACCATAAGGCTATCATAATTATCTTCTGAATACATTTCAATTTTATCTGGTGTCTTTATTAATTCAACTATTAATAAGCCTACCAATAGTTTAATGCTTGTACTACTTATCATACTAGGTTCATATATCTCTATAATTATTTTCTCTAATATTTCTTGAATATATCTTTCATCGTTAACTTTAAAATAGAGATATTCACCTTTATTGTTATTCATATATATTGACTTTAATAAAAAGCTAAAAATAGTATTTTCCTCATTAGATAAAGATAGTAAAAAATCAAAAAATTCAGGCTTAATAATAAAATTAATTATTATATCATCTTTTGAACTTTCCTTAATTTTATGTGTTATATCTTTATTTAAAAATATTATTTCTCCTTCTTTTAGATTTATCTCTTTATTATAAATAACTTCTGTTAGTTTTCCTTTATATACGTAATTAAACTCAATGTAATTATGTTTATGTTCTGGAAATTCTACAAATCTAGTATGTTTTCTAATATTTATAAGTTGATCCTTTGCTAATATCTTATTGCTATCAATAATAAACTGGCTCTCATCTGTATAGATGCTCTTATCAACATCAGCCTCTCCTTCTAATATCTGTTTTTCCTCTTCTGTCAATTCAAATAACTTCTTTAATATATCTTCTCTCATAAAATTCTATATCCTTAAATTTTCTTTATTTAATTATAACTATTATATTAAAATACTTACCTGTTATCAATGTAATTTACTTATTATAATTTCACTTAAATGATATTAGAGCTGATACATTACTGTACCAGCTCTAAATAATTTATAATTTAATTTTAATATCTAATTGTTAAATATTAACTCCCCTGTTTCAACGTCTCTACTATATCTTTTAAAGAAGTTCCACATGTACTCTGCCTCTGGTTTGTAGTTCCAGTGTGCTAAATCTTTAATCGCTGCTAACTCCATAACTACACCATTTTCATTAGATAATGTACCTGTATACATTTCTTTATCGCCTAGTGTTGTCCACTTTTGGTCATCTAATGCAATGCCGTAATATTCATTAGCACTCATATCCATTTCGCTTACTTCTAATCCATTTACCTTTTGATACGCTTGAAGTGAGCTGAATATATGGACATTTTCATCTTCATCCCATACCTGATTTCCAAATAAGAACGCTGTTCCATACTCACTGCTTCCATCTACAGGTATCATTTGGAAGAAATCGTGATCTCCACATAAATATAGTAATGGAATTTCTCCAGCAGTATAATTGTTAGCTATTTCTATTACTTCATTAGCAAATACATTAACTCCAGAAACAACACCTACTCCTGCAAATATATTACTATACTTCATTCCTAATAAAAATGATTCAGCCCCTCCAATTGAAAGTCCTGTCACATAAATTCTAGATGGATCTATTTGAGGATATTTTACTTTTAAATCCTCTACTAAATTCATAACTCCATCTCCACCTAAACCATCACATTTGAAAAAGTTAACTTCTTTTTCTTGCCATTCTGGTGATACAACAATAAAGTTTTCCTTTGCAGCTAACTCTGGCCAGCCTGTCGAATCTCCTTGTAATCTGGGATCATTTTGATTTCCATGTAAAGATACAACTAAAGGCACCGTATTTTCCTTACTTGATGCAACTGTATTAGGTACGTATTCAAACCATGTATACTTTCCATCCATACCTGTTATATTTTGATCAATCTCTTGATTATAAGTTATTCCTAACTCTTCAAATATAGGAGCTTCTATTAAATCATAATTTTCTGTAGCAGATCTTGCACTAAGCATATAAAATTCTGCAATATCATTATGTTGTCTATAATTTCTTGATAATACACTTTCCCATGCATTATTAAATGCTTCTTTTAATGTTTCTTCCTTAGAAGCAACAACAACCTTTTGTAGTGGCTTATCTTCATTTTCATATAAAACATAATTATCTTTTTCACTCTTCTTTGTAGCATCATTTATATTTTGATAAAACTCTACTGCAACATCACATGTATTACTTGCATAGACAGGTACTACATCATTTTTTTCTAATCCATCATCCATTTGACCACCATAAATCATCATTCCAGCGATAAAATAGCATGATTGTGAAATATAGTTATTTACAAATGTAGCTCCATCATCTATCCCAATTACTTTTACATTATTAATTGCTCCTCCGACTAAATCAATAAATGCTTCTTTATCCTTGTCATCATATACTTCACCACTTAAAGGACTAATAACATATACTTCTCCAGCCCATTCTCTAACATTTTCAAGTAACCCTAAATCAGCAATTAAATTATTAGCATCTTCTTCAGACTTATTACCAGCAAATATATAATATTTGGGAGTTAATACATCGCTTCTTATTGATGTATATCCATCTACAAGTGCATTATACATGTAATAAGAATAACCTTCTGTAACTTCACTATTGGTTAAAGTTAATATATTTTCTACTGGTTCTTCACTAACTTCATCTGTAACAGTATTGGTAACATTATCACTTGTACTTTCTTTATTTGAGCTAGCACATCCTGTTATAGAAAAGATATAAAATACTGTAACTAACGTTGATATATATCTAATAAAATTTCTTTTCATATTATTCTCCTACCCTAAACTTTTTACCATATAATTATTATCTATTTACTCATTTCCATTTCTCTTTTTTGTTCTTCTACATAAATTTGTTTATCTGCAATCTTTACGAAAGGTAACCAAATGAGTGTTGCTACAACTAATAATACAATTTGTAAAATAGAACCTGAAATACTTCCAGTAACTAGATATCCACTTATTATTGGTGGAGTTGTCCAAGGTAATTGTGCTAATCCTGTTGGAATAGGTACTAATTTAAATGCTAGTGCTGCATATGCTATTAGTGATGATACTGCTGGTGTTATTACTAGTGGTATAAAGTATATTGGGTTTAACATTAGTGGTACCCCAAATAAAACTGGTTCACCTATATTAAAGCAGTATGGTACAAGACCAACTTTTCCAACTTCTTTGTATTGCTTACTTTTTGCTACTATAACCATTGCAATTACACATCCAACAACACCTATACTTGCAAAAGCTGTTCTAAAACTTGAACCGATAATATTTACTGGTGCTTCACCTGCAATAGATGCTACTCTATTGGCATCTTCTAACATAGTCCAGATAGGATTCATAGCTCCAGATGAAACTATTGATCCACCATGAATACCAAAGAACCATAAGAATTGCTCGAATAATAATGCAAAAACAAATCCACCTAAACTTCCACCTAATAATAATAAAGGTTTTCCAATAATTAAATTAATAGTAGTAAATAAATCTGAATTAAGTGCTACATCAAAAATAACTCTTACAATCCAGAAAACTAAGATTGTAACAAATGCTGGTACTAAAGAAGCAAATGGCTTTGCAACTGCAGGTGGTACCGCATCTGGCATCTTTATAACTATTCCCTTTTGTTCCATTCTTCTATATATCTCTACAGAAACCATTGCAACTATAAATGCAACGAACATAGCTTGTGCTCCTACTTTAACCATAGGAATTGCAGTTCCAGCATCACCTGAAATATAAGGTGTAACTACTAAAAATGCTGCTAATGCTGTTAATGATGCTTGTAGCTTGTCAACATTATATGACTTAGCTAAGCTGTACGCAGTGGCAAATAACACGAAGAAACCTGCAACATCATTAGTGGAATTTGTTACATATACAAGCTTTCCTACCCAAGCTCCTCCATCATTAAATAAATTAGTCATAAATTCTGAATACCCCGGAATAGGTAAAAATGCTATTATCAAGAATATTGATGAAATAATTGTAAATGGAAGATATGCTAACATACCATCTCTTAATGCAGTTAAATGTCTTTGTCTACTAAACTTATCAGCTACTGGAAGTAACTTACTCTCTATAAAATTTCCGAATCCCCCAACTTTTTCTTTCATATTAAATTCTCCTCTCATACTTTTGACTTCAATACTTTTATCAAAACTTTCTCTCTTTAATATCTACATTTTTTAATTAAGTTTAAATTAAAGCTTTATTATCATATAATACTGACCATTTTCTCTTCTTTTCCCGTTATAGTTTGTTTCTATAACTGAATAATCACTTGAAAGTATAACATCAAACTTCTCAATATCTCCTGGAATATTAAACTTCCATATTACTTGTCCATTTTCTACTTTCCAATTACTACTTATCTCTCCTGATAATGTTTTAAAGGTACATTCAACTTGATTTACTTTTTTTGAGAAATATGGTTTTAAAGTAATTTTATTAGCTTTTATAGCTTCATCATTAACTCTTATTCCAGCTAATCCTTGATAAAACCATTGAGCATAACTTGAAAACATTGCATGATTATGAGAGCAATTCTTCATATCAAATTGTTCTGATAGAGCTGTTTTTCCCTCTTTAATCATATTTCCTATACTCGGATATTCATCTTTAAACAACCATTCTTCAATAACCTCATCATATCCATATTTATTTAATACTTCAAAAGTCATCATCATTCCAAAAATACCTGAACGTAAATACCCATTATCTTCTTTTATTTTATCTACATACATTTTACATAGCTTTTCTGGTTCATCAGAAATATGGGTAAAAATTGCAAATGCAAAGCTACTTTGAGATTTATTGCCGTATGTTCCATCATCATTTTTAAAGTTATCATCAATAAATGCTTTTACCTTTACTAACTCTTCTTCATATTCTTTATAAATCATATCCTCTACTAACATAGCAAAATATCTGTTATACTGTAGGAATAAATAATATGCACAACATGCTAAGAATTTCTTATCTGGAGTTCCAACTTTGAAGCTAACCTTAGTATCACTACTGCCATGGTCTCCTAAGCACTTATCTTGTAATTCTTCAATTCCTATTGACTTCAAATACAACATTTGTTTTCTTAAATATTCATATTCATCTAATATTAACTCTTTATCTCCGTAATATTGATAATGTTTATATACTAGATACGGATAAGCTAATTGCCATAATATAGGCCCCTCACCTTCACCTGTACCGTTAGTTTGAATCCCCATATACGGAGCTGTTTCAGGTACTCCCCCTTTTTTAGTTTGATCTTGTCTAAAATCTATAACTGTTTTTTCATACATTTTATCTAAATCAAACATAAAAAGACTTGATGTAGCTAATGCAACTATATCTCCCCCATAACCTAAACGTTCTCTTGCACAATCTTCAAAAACTGAATGAATATTATTTAACTTAGTCTTTAAAGCTAAATCATATAATTTATTAATCCAACTATTATCTGTTTCTAATTTACCAACTACATCTACATCTGTATAAACGTAAGTTGCTGTTATACTCTTTAAATCATCTTTCTTTAATCCTGAAACTTCAACATATCTAAATGAATGGTAAGTAAACTTGTTTGTATAATGATTTTCTCCATCCTTAGATATAATTTCATCTACTTGCATTGCCTGCTCTGGAGCTCCAGGTCCTCCATCAAACCTAATGTTTACGCCTTCAAGTACTACTCCAACATTTCCTGCTAAAGAAGAATCACAATTAACAGTATTATCTTCATTAATATTTTCAGCATAAACTAGCTTAACGCTTTTATCTTTAACTCCTAAAAATGAAATATTAATTACAGCTGATAAGGTCTCTCCAAAATCAATAATTAAATTTCCTTTACTATTAATATTTATAGATATTGGTTCAAGGATTTTTTTCCTCTTTACCTTAGGAATTTTACTTTTAACTAATTTACCTTTTTTATTATTATCTATAATTGCTTCTTTCCAATTAAGATCATCAAATCCTATTAGCTTCCAATGATCTTGAGCTTGTCTAGCATCAAATCTCTCACCAATATATAAATTATTAAATAGTAGAGGGCCATCACTTACTTTCCATGACTTATCTGTTTTTAATATACATATCTCATTCTCATGAATACTTGCAATTAAACAAGGCTCACCTATTAATCTTAATCGTTCTCTTAAATTATATTTTCCAAACAATCTTAAAGGTGCTGGATTATACATACCATTGTCTAGTTCAAATGAAATTACATTTTTGCCATCAGTTAATAATTCACTTACTTCATAGGTGTCGTAATATATAGTTTTATCATATTGAGTCCAATCAGAGTTAAGTTCATAATCTCCAACTCTCTTACCATTGATATAAGCTATATAATATCCAAGACAACCTACATTTAAGTAATAGTTACTATTTGTTTTTTTTATGTTGAATTCTTTTCTTATTAAAGTATTTGGATTGTCATCATAATAATCTGATGCATCATAGTTATACTCTTTAGGAAACTTAGAAATCCACTGTCCCTCCAAGTTGATTCTCTCTGTCGACATCTACTTCCTCCTAGTCTTAATATTGAGTAATTGTTTACACATCGATGTTTAATCATTTATCATAGCTATATTCTTATGATATTATAGTTTCTCACTCTCTACTATGCTTATAAATGCCATTACTTATAGTCCATTTCTGACATTTTATACTTTCATATAGCTTATGTATTGTAATCGTTATATAATATTATTATGTAAAGTTATTTTATTTGGGGGAAACTTAAAATGAACTTTTTAAATTTAGATACATATCTATCTCTATCATCATCTGAAATGATGTATAAAAACATATTTATTAACAATCCAGAATTTACATTAGATAAAGCTAAAACAGTAAAACATGTATCTTCTTTATTAGATAGTTTATGTAATTGTAAAAAAGGTGGCTCTGATTCTTCTTATGATCCATCAAGAGAGTTTATGGAAGAAAATATTATACCTGCTCCTTATGATGTATTGGTTAGCAAACATCTTCGTTACAGTCCTTGTTTTATTCATACACATAGCTTTTTTGAAGTTATCTATGTTGCAAACGGCAGTTGTATAAATGAGATTTCTGACCAATCAATCAATATGAAAAAAGGTGATCTTTGTATTTTAGCTCCTGGTACTTCTCATGCTATAAGCGTTTTTAATGATGACTCTATAGTATTTAATTTACTAATTAAAGCAAGTACCTTTGAAAGTGCATTTTTTGGTACACTTAGAAATAAGGATATCCTATCATCCTTCTTCTCTAGAGCACTATATTCACCCACTTCTGAATCATACTTATTATTTCCAACTGGAAATGATATAATTATTCAATCTTTAATATTAGAGATGCACTCCGAATTTAACTTATCTTTAAGTTATTCTGAACGTATGTTAAACACACTAACAACTAAGTTATTTATAACTTTACTTAGAAGCTATGAATAAACAGTAATTGTTCCTAATCCTCTAGGTAATACACTTGATACAAATATTGTTAATATAATGAATTATATTTCAAGTAATTATAAATCAATAACACTTAAAGATTTATCAGTATATTTCAACTATAGCGAACGTCAAATGTCTCGTATTTTAAAGGATTATATAGGGAAAAGCTTTATAAATATAATTCAAGATATAAAAACTCAAAAAGCCTGTGAACTACTTAGAAACGCCGATATATCTATAAATAATATAATCGATATTGTTGGTTATTCTAATACTAGTCATTTTTATCGTGTATTTAAAAAATAATATAATATGACTCCTGTAGAGTATAGAAACAAATATATTTATCCAAAATAAGCTACATATTACATGAATAAATGGGGCTGTATCAAAAAAAATTTGATATTTGCCGATAAAGAAAAGGAAGTTCGAATTTGAACTTCCTTTTTTGCGCATAGTAATAATATGAAAAACTTCACAAAAAATGTGATTCCTATGCAACAAATAGGATTTGCATT